>NZ_JBOHKS010000327.1:0-10588 GCF_050729195.1 Hypericibacter sp. | reverse complement strand
CGACATGATGGCCCAGTGCTTCGAGCTGCTTGCCGGCTTCCTTCGTCGCCCGCACCACCTCCGGATCGAGCGGATGGCCCGACCAGGAGTCCGTGCAGAGCGCAACGCGCAGGGACTTCGGCGGCGTCTCGATCGCCTTCGCATAGCTGCCGGCGGGCGGCGCGATCTCGTAAGCATCGCCGGGCACGGCACCCGAGGCGAGATCGAGCAGTGTGGCGCAGTCGCGCAGGCTGCGCGTCAGCATGAAGGCGGTGGCGAGTCCCAGGAGCGGCGCGTTCGAATCCGGCGCGCCGCTGACGCGTCCACGCGAGGGCTTGAGACCGACCAGGCCGCAGAAGGAGGCCGGGTTGCGGATCGAGCCGCCGCCATCGCCACCTTGCGCGAAGGGCACGATCCCGGCCGCGACCGCCGCGGCCGAGCCGCCGCTCGAGCCGGCGACGCCGCGCGACGGGTCCCAGGGATTCTTCGTGGCGCCGTAAAGCGAGGATTCGGTCGCGGCCGCGAGCCCGAACTCCGACGAGGTGGTGCGGGCGAGATTGACGAGGCCGCCGGCGCGCAGCTTCTTCCAATAATCGGAATCCCAGGACGCGCGAAACTCGCTGGCGAAGACGCTGCCGAACTGCGCCTTGCGTCCGGCCTCGATCGGGAAATCCTTGGTGAGGGTGGGCAGGCCGCGATAGGGGCCGGAGCCGGGTTTGTCCGTCAGTCCCTCGAACGCGTCGTCATAGATCTCGATCACCGCGTTGAGCTGCGGATTGAGCGCGCCGATCGCCTCGATCATGGCCGCACCCAGCTCGCGCGGCGTGGTCTCGCGCTTCTCGATCAGCGCCGCCAGACCCAGCCCGTCATAGGACGCGAGCTCTGCCGCTCTCACGGCATCGGCTCCGCGCGGCTCGAATCACATGTCACCGAAGTCTCCGAAATAGTCCTGCAGCGCCGTCAGATGCTTGATGCGCGCCGGCACCCGCTCGCCCAGCCGCTCGATCACGGATTCCAGCAGCAGCTCGAGGAGCGCCACCGTGCTGACGGTGCTGTCCCAGAACACCTCGCCCTCGCCGGGATCGGTCAGCGAGACATCGGCATCGTCGGCCCAGGCGCAATAGATGTCGGTGATGGCAATGACCTTGATGCCGGCGGCCTTCGCGCGATCGGCGAGCGGTCCGGCTTTGCGCGCATAGCGGCGCGATTCGATGATGACGAGGCAGGTCTTGCGCGGCTCGCCGTCGAACAGATCGACGAAGGTGCCGTCCTCGCCGTCGAGGAATCGCACGCCGGGCCGCGCATAATCGAGTTGCGAGGCGAAGTAGTCGCCGATGCCCCGTAGATTCTGGAACGACACCACGAAGACGCGCGGCGCGTCGGCGATGAGCTTGACCGCCTTGCCCCAGGCCGGTGTCGAGGCCTGGCCGAAGATGCGGGTCAGATTGTCGATATGCGCCTGCAGCTGGCGGCCCTGGATGCCGGCGCCGTTGCCGTTGCTCTTGCCGGGCGCGGGCTCCTTCACCTGCCAGGCGGAGTTGGGTCCGCGCGCGCGCAGATCCAGGGTGAGCTCGCTGAGCTTGCGATAGCCCAGCCGGCGCAGGAAGCGGCCGACCGTCACCGCGCTGACGCCGACCTTTTTGGCGATCGACGCCGCCGTTTCGAACGGAAGGTCTTCGAGATGGGCCTGGAAATAGCGCGCCAGCAGCGTCTCGGACTGGGTGCGCCAGTGCGATTTGGAACCGAGCCTGCCGAGAATCTGATCCTGGCTCATGCCCGAAACGACATCCATGTAACAATAATAACAATCTTGCAAAAATGTTATCGGTGTTACATCGGCCGAGTCAAGCGACCTGGGGCCGGGAACGGTGGATGGAACGCGCCAAAGAAACGGTAAGGGAACTGTTGCCGCCGAAACTGCTAGAATGGCATGAGCGGTTCGAATTCGCGGGGGGAGCGCCCTGAAGGGGCGCCGATTCTGACTTCAGTGGGAAATGGCATGACGTTCGCGACGCGTTTGGCGGTTCTGCTCGGTGCGGCAGGGCTGTGGGGTCTGGTCGGCTGCAGCTCGGGTTCCCAGGAGCCGATCAAGGCCCAGTCTCCCTCGTCGTCCATGGGCGCGGCGGTGACGACGGCGCCCGCCACGGTCTTGCCGTCTCCCGATGCCACCGTAACCGCGCCGCCCTCCACGCCCGCCGCGGACACGGCCTCGACCAGCCCGACCGAGCCGGCAGCTCCGCCACCCGAGAAGGCGTCGCTGCCCGGGACCGAGGCGACCATACCGGCGCAAACCGCTCCGTCTGAGCCGATAGCTGCCACGCTGACACCCTCGCCGCCGGCGGATAATGCGACGGTCGCGCCATCGCCCGCCGCCACCGAGACGATCCCGGCCTCGAGCGAAGCCGCAACGACCGCGACCGGCAGCGAGCCGCATTCGCTGGGCGCGGCGGGGCCGGCCTCCCTGCCGACCGAGCCCACGGGCACATCCGAGCCGGTCAATGCGGCGGCCGTGCCACTGGGATCCGCTCCGGCCACGACGACCGAGCCGAGCGCGACGGCGCCCATGATCGTTCCCGCCCAACCCGAAACGCCGCTGGCCGCGACCGCACCCACATCGACCGAGCCGAGCGCCACAGCGCCCGCAGTATCCACGGTCGCTTCCGCTCCGGCCGAAACGCCGCCCGCTGCAGCGGCGCCCGCATCGACCGAACCCGTGCCGGTCGTGATGCCCACCGCTCCTGCATCGACGGAACCCACGACGGCCTTGATCACGCCGCTGGGATCCGCGCCCGCGGCCCCGCCTCAGCAAAGTTCGACGGCGACCGCCGTTCCGTCACCGCCGCCGGCCAATCTGGGAACGGAGCCGCATTCGCTGGGGGCGACCGAGACGACCCCGGCCACGGCAGCGTCGACGGAGTAGCCGTCGGAGCGCCCGTCTGTCATGGCGCCGTCATGATCGGGCCGCTATACCCATGACCGCATGAGCCCCGCGCCGAACGACCCATCCTCCCATGGCGTGAGCTTTGCCGCGGCGTTCCGCGTCTGGCTGCGCGTGGCCCTCTTGAGCTTCGGCGGACCGGCCGGTCAGATCGCGGTGATGCATCGCATCCTGGTCGAGGAGAAGCGCTGGATCTCCGAGACGCGATTCCTGCATGCGCTCAATTACTGCATGCTCCTGCCGGGCCCCGAGGCGCAGCAGCTCGCAACCTATGTCGGCTGGCTGATGCACCGCACCCGCGGCGGCCTCATGGCGGGCGGCCTCTTCGTCCTGCCGGGCGCCATCGCTATCATGGGCCTGAGCTATATCTATGCCGGCTGGGGCCATCTGCCGGTGATCACCGCGCTGTTCTTCGGCCTCAAGGCGGCCGTGCTCGCGATCGTGCTCGAGGCCGTGGTCCGGATCGGGCGGCGCATCCTGAAGAGCCGCATCATGATGGCGATCGCGGCCCTCGCCTTCCTGGCAATCTTCTTCGTCGGCGTTCCGTTCCCGGCGATCATCGCCGGCGCCGCCTTGATCGGCTTTGCCGGCGCCAGGCTCGGATGGCCCGCTTTCCTGCCTCCGGCCGGAAAGAACAGCGCCGGCGCTGCAACCGGCACCGAGGACGGCAGCCTGCTCGGCGAGACGGCGCCCGATCACGCCCGGCCCTCGACCGCGCGATCGCTGCGCACCGCCGCGATCTGGCTGACGATCTGGCTGGGGCCCCTGGTCCTGCTGCTGCTGGCGCTCGGGCCCGCCGATGTCTTCAGCCAGATCGCGATCTTCTTCAGCAAGATGGCGATGGTGACTTTTGGCGGCGCCTACGCCGTCCTGTCCTATGTCGCGCAGCAGGCGGTCGAGCATTATGGCTGGCTCAAGCCCGGCGAGATGCTGGACGGGCTCGGCATGGCGGAGACGACGCCGGGGCCCCTCATCATGGTGCTGCAATTCGTGGGCTTCATGGCGGCCTATCGCGATGCCGGTGGGCTCTCGCCCATGCTGGCCGGCACCTTGGGCGGCTTGCTCGCGACCTGGATGACCTTCGCGCCCTGCTTCCTCTGGATCTTCCTGGGTGCGCCCTTCATCGAATCCTTGCGCGGCAACAAGGCGCTCAATGGCGCGCTGTCGGCGGTGACGGCCGCGGTCGTGGGTGTGATCCTCAATCTCGCGATCTGGTTCGCGATCCACGCGCTGTTTGCCGAGACGGTTCCCGTGCGCGCCTTCGGCCTGTCCTTCGACCGGCCGATGCCCGGCAGCATCCATCCCTGGGCGCTGATCCTCAGCCTCGTCGCGGTCGCCGCGATCTTCCGCTTCAAGATCGGCATGCTGCCGACCCTGGCGCTCTGCTCGTGTGCGGGCGTGGTGCTCTATCTCCTGGGCGTGAACGGCTGAAGGCCCGGCGTCAGGAAATCGGCGGCGCGCCGCCTTCCGAGCGCCTGCGGGCGACGAAACTTTCCAGCGCTTCGATGACCGCCGGATCCTTGGCCGGCGGCACGAACTCCCTCAGCACCTTCTTCCACAGGCCGTTCGCGCGCTCGGTCGCGGTCTTGGCGCCGTCCTCGGTCCAGGCGCCGAAATTGCGCCAGTCCGACACCAGCGGCGTGTAGAAGGCCTTCTCATAGCGCGCCATCGTATGGGCGGTGCCGAAGAAATGGCCGCCGGGTCCGGCTTCTGCGATCGCCTCGACGCCGATCTCGTCTTCGCTGAAGGCGACCGGCTGGAACAGCTCGGCGAACATCTGCAGCATCTCGACATCGAGAATGAATTTCTCATAGGAGGCCGCGAGACCGCCTTCGAGCCAGCCGGCGCCGTGGATCAGAATGTTGCAGCCGCCCATGATGGCGCCCCAGAGCGACATCTCGGATTCATAGGCTGCCTGCGCATCGGCGATGTTGGACGCGTTCACGTTCGAGGAACGCCAGGGCAGGTTGATATGCCGCGCGAGCTGGCCGGCGCCGAAGGCCGCCTTCACATATTCGGGCGTGCCGAAGGCGGGCGCCCCCGATTTCATGTCGACATTGGAGGTGAAGCCGCCATAGGAGACCGGCGCGCCGGCCCGCACGATCTGGGCGAGCGTGATGCCGGCGAGCGCCTCGGCATGGGCCTGCGTCAAGGCGCCCGGCAGGGTGATCGGCGCCATCGCGCCGGCGAGCGTGAAGGGGGTGATGATCGAGAGCTGGCCGGCGGCCGCGAAATCGATGATCCCCTGCGACATCGGGATGTCGAGCTGGAGCGGCGAGTTGGTGTTGATGACGGTGTAGCTGTGGGGCCGGGCCTCGAACTCGGCTTCGCTCAAGCCGGCATTGATCCGCACCATCTCGAAGCAATCGCGCACCTGCGGGCTGCCGCGGCCATAGATGAAGGGCGCCTTGTCGCCCAGCGTCAGCATGGCCAGCATCGTCTCGAGATGGCGGAACTCGGTCGGGATGTCCTGCGGCTCGATGCAGGCACCGAGGAAATGGATCACGTCGAATTGCTGCGACAGCTTGGCGAAGTTGCGAAAATCCTCGAGCGTGCCGCTGCGCTTGCCGCGCTCGATGTCGGTGACATGCGGCGGTCCGCCGACCGGGATCACGCTCAGATGCTTCTGCGCGATATGCTGGGTGCGGTGGGGTGCGGGCGCCACCAGGTCGAAGGCGGGCGGCGCTGTGCGCAGCGCCTCCTGCACCAGTCCGCGATCGATCTTCACCATGCGGCTCGCCTCGTCGACCGAGGCGCCGGCGGCCTTGTAGCGCTGGCGCGCCTCCGGCAACAGCACGCGCACGCCGATCTCCTCGAGGATGCGCAGGGCTGCCCGGTGCATCGTCTCGACCTGGTCGTCAGAGAAGAGCCGCATCGGCTCGAACGGATTGACCAGCCGACGATAGGGCTCGCTGCGGGCCGCTTGGTTCGCGACATTGTCGCTGGCCGTGCGGCGGCGGATGCGTCGGTCGGGACGTGACTCGCCGGTGATCATCGGATGCCTTCCCTGAAGGACGGATCAAATCTCTGGACAGGACTGTACATAAAATAGGGGCGCGGTGCAAAAGCCGGGTCGGGGCTCGAAAGCAGTGGGGCCGCGCCTTTCCCGGACGCGGCCCCCATTTTCCTTCGTGGGGTGATCGCCCCCTCCGTCACATGATCTGCAGGAAAATCATGATCAAGCCCACGACGGAGACCGCCCAGGCCGCAGTGCGAAGCCAGGGAATCCCGACGACATAGATGATGGCATAGGCGAGCCGCGCCCAGAGGAAGAGCTGGGCGCCCAGCACCGTCATGCTGCTGCTGATGCCGGCCGCATGGGCGACCAGGACCAATCCGGCGAACAGCAGCAGATTCTCGATCATGTTGAGGTGGGCGCGCCGGGCCCGGCCGGCCCACCCGGTCGGGGCCGCGACGCCCTCGCGATTGCCGGCGAGGGCCGGGACGCCGACCTGCAGGGTGTGGCCCGCGACCGCGACCAGCACCTGCACGAAGGCCAGGGCGATCGCACAGACCAGCAGCGTCAGTTCTGTCGTCATGGTGCTTCCCCTCTGCTTGGAGCCGGCCTCGTCAGGTCGAGTCGGCTCCGCCGCATCTTAACCGCAATCGCGGTGCTTTGGTTGGGGGACTATAGGGCTCATACTCTCGAAGGACGCCCTTCGAGGATGCAGGGGACCAAGCCATGGCCAAGCCGCGCGTCATCGCCTTCATCGTCAGGGAATTCAAGGAAATGATTCCGCCGACCCTGTTCTTCCTGGTCGGCTTCAATCTGATCGTGCTGACCACGCAGCTCCTGGTCGCCAACCAGCTGCCGGACTTTCTGTTCCGCCTGGCCAGCTTCCTGGTCGCCACGACGGCTGCCCTGATCGTCGGCAAATCGGTGCTGGTGGCCAATCACCTCGCGTTCCTGCGCCGGTACGATACGGCGCCCTTGATCCAGCCGATCCTGTTTCGGACGATCGTCTACAGCATGATCGTCACGCTGGTCCGTTTCCTGGAAAAGCTGGTCCACTATTTCGCCGGTGGCGGCAGTCTCGAGGCGTTTCCCGCCTATTTCGCTGACAACTTCGTATGGTCGCGTTTCTTTGCGATCCAGATCTGGATCTTCGTGCTGTTCCTGATCTACACGACCTTCAACGAGCTCAATGAGCTGTTCGGGCAGGGCGAGCTCCACAAGATCCTGTTCAAGCGGCGTTCGTCGGAGGTGAAGCTGACGCGGCGGGAGCGCCTGCGCGCCCTGGTTCGATTGAACGACCTCACCAAGGCCCATGGGGTCGGCGAGCTGCGCAATCCCGGCAGTGCCGCCCATGACGAGATGGTCAGACTGCTCGAAGGGCTGGCGGCAAAGAAATCGCCCTGATCGCGGCTTCCTCGCCTACCGCGCCTCAGTTCGGTGTCTCGACGTCCGGCAGGGAAATATCCCGGCCCTGCTTCAGCAGCGCGACGATCTCGCGTGATAGGTGAGAGCCAGCCCGATGCAATGTTTCAGCGCCGCTTTCGGCAGTTTGCGCTCGCGCTCGAACAGGAGCGCTCGATTGCCAGCGAAAGCGAAATCATCTGGATAGAGCTCGCGGAAGCGGTCGATCAGCGTGGTCTGGCAATGAAAATAGGCGGCGTAGCGATCGGGATCGCCCTTCACCGCGTCGATCCGCACGGTGGTGCCGGTGCGGGGCTTCGCCGGAAGATAGGCGGGTTGCGCCCATTTTAGGGTCTCGACCAGCCCACCCTTGCCGAGCTGCGCATCCGCCACCTCGAAGATCAGAGTCCGCAACGCCAGCAGAGCGGGGCGCAGGGTGGGCGGATAGGCCGCGAAGACCTCGGCGACGGCCGGATCGCTGAAGGGGCGATGTCTCATGGCCGCCAGATCAGCAGCTTCGGCCGGGATTCGCAATCGTTGGGGCGGTCGGAAATTTTGCCCCGTGCGGGTGGGGTTAAATGGCGATAGCCTCGACGGCTTCCCTCGCCTTGGAGGACCGACCCCATGACCGACAAGCCGACCTCGATCAATGCTGCCGGCGTCTTCGAGCCCTTCTCTGCCGAGCGAGTGCCCTGGCAGGAGGAGTACAACCATGGCCGTTATGGGAGCCAGTGGCAGCCATTGGGCGACTTCGGTGGCGGCTCGCATCTGGGCGTCCTGCGGGAGGAGCTGCTGCCGGGTTGGCAGTCCAATCTGCTGCATTATCATCTGCTCGAGGAGGAGCATGTCTTCATCCTCGAGGGCATGCTCACCCTGCGCCTCGGCGACAAGTCCTATCTGATGAAGCCGGGCGATCATGTCTGTTTCCCCGCGGGCCAGGCGGTCGGCCATTGCCTGATCAATCATACCGACAAGCCTTGCCGCTATCTCCTGATCGGCGAGCGCAACCCGCACGATGTCTGCGTCTATCCGGAAACAGGCCGCGTCGGTGTGAAGCTGATGGGCGAGGGTTATCGCCGTGCCGCGCGGATGGCCTATTGGGAAGACGCGCCTTGAGCCGCACCCGCGGATCCCGATCCGCGACGGATTTTGATTCAGATCAATGCGTGGCGGCGGCCGGACCCTAAGCTGCGGACATCATTTTCTTCCGGCAGTGCGATTGGTCCGCTTTGCGTTTCCGCGGCATCAGTCGGTACCCAGGCTGTCAAACGCGATGATGCAGGTCCTCGATCAGATCGGGCGCGACCACCGCAACATGCGTCTCGTCCTCGACATCGTCGAGGAGGAGGTGAGCGCCTATCATGAAGGACGTAACCCCGATTTCGATCTGTTGCGGTCGATCGCGGAATACACGCTGCACTATCCCGATCTGTTCCATCACCCGAAAGAGGATCTGGTCTTCGAACGGCTGGTCATGCGCGACCCCTCGGCAAAGGCCGTCATTGGCGACCTGATTCGGGAACATGAACGGCTCGGCGAGCTGACCCGGCGGTTCGCGGCGGCCATCGCGAACGCCGCCCGGGATGTCGAAATGCCTCGCGCCTGGCTGGAGGCACTGGCGATGGAATATCTCTCGGTGAACCGCCTGCCTATGCAGGCCGAGGAGAAACATTTTTTCCCTCGCGCCCTTGCCGCGCTCACGGATCGGGACTGGGCCGAGATCGACCAGCGCGCCGTTCACATCAGTGACCCGATTTTCGGCCCGCGGGTCGAGAATGGTTATCTCGCCATCCATGAGCGGATCCAGAAATTCCGCCTGTGAGGCTTGGCCTCGAGGCGCGAGTATCCGCGGGGTACCTCCGTTGATCAGGGCGAGCGAGCGGGCGCTGCTGGAAACCAGGCCGTCTGTCGCCGCGCCAGGGCCGGATGAATCAGGTGAATGGAGGACCGGCACAGGCTGCAATGGATGAGCGCTGCCGGCGGATCCTCGAGCGAACGGTCATAGGCGGCCGGTTCCGCATAGCGAACCGAGGGCGCCAACTCGAAGCGACGCGCCAGCCCGGCTTCATCGACACAGCATTGCGCCTCCACGTCGGGCCCCGCCCAGCGTCGCAGATAGAGTCCCTGATCGCGCAGCGCCCGTTCGATCGGCTGCAGATGCGGACAAGTGGCGGTCTGGCGGCGATCCAGATCATAGGCGATCTGCGCGTCCGACCAGGATTGGCCGGCCTCGATCAGGGGCACATAGCGGCGTTTGATCGGGTCGGCGGCCAGGGCCGCCAGGCGTTCTCGTCGCGCGGCCTCATTGGCCAGGCGCTGGCGACGCAGGCGCGGGCGATGGAAATCGAATCCGTCGGGGAGGATGCCCCCGGTCCGACGCGCGGGGCCGCCCGGGGCGCCAGCGCTTGGCGGCGATGATGACGACGGCCACCAGCACCGCGATCGCCACCGGCAGGCTGTTGACGATCGCCGACGGTGCCGGCTGGCCGGAGAGATAGAACCCGGCCCCGATCATGATGACGAAGCCGGCGCCCACGCCGGCCATCGCCAGGAGAACGCCGCCCGGAAAGCGCGAGGGTGGGGAGGCGTTCATGACGCCGGGTGCATCGTCGCCTGTGCCGGCGATCCCGCGAAGGCGGCTTTGGCCTCGCGGTCGAGCAGCACCCAGAGCCCGAAGCCGCCGAGCACCGTGCCGAGGGGAAAATTGAGCAGCTCGAGGGCGGAGAGGATGATGATCAGGATGCGCGCCCAGGGTTGCAGCCGCAGCAGACCGATGCCGCCGATCAGGCCCGGCAGGAACAGGAAGGCGGCGATGACCGAGAAGAGCGGCCCGACGTAGAGCAGCGCTTCCGTGCTGTTGTCGTCCGGCGAGAACCAGAGGCCGGCGCAAAGCGCCAGGCCAGCGATCAGGCCGATGCCGCCGAGCAGGGTATGAATCCAGCCGAGGATCTTGATTTTGATGGTCATGAGGGGCCGGCGCGCTCGCCCGCGGGCTCATTCCCGCTTATGACGGGCAGCCTACCACAAGTCGAAAGGTCCGCTCAGGCCCGAGCGCGGCGGTCGATGCCTTGCCTCTATTCGAGGAGCCCCACCAGGGAACGGGAGGCGGATTAGGTTTCGCCGTTAAGGCGCGGAGCCGGGTCCCAGACTGGGATGGAGAACGGGCGCATAGCCCGCGACGAGCGCGCGCAAGGTCGAGGGCGGCGTCAGCAATTGCGCATTCTGCGGGGGCATCGCGGTCTGATAACCCGCTGGCGTCCAGCGAAAGATCTTTCGACCCGCCATCACAAAAGCCGTCTCTCCCACCGCAATCA
>NZ_JBOHKS010000326.1:0-3224 GCF_050729195.1 Hypericibacter sp. | reverse complement strand
CCCTCCCCCTGAAGGGGGAGGGGACACAAGTCGCCTCCCGTGACCGTCCTGCTGGGTTGCATCGCCGACGATCTGACGGGTGCGACCGATCTCGCCAACATGCTGGCGCGCGAGGGCATGCGCACGGTGCAGACGATCGGCATCCCGGCGCGCGAGCTGGCGCTGCCGCCGGCCGATGCGGTGGTGATCGCGCTCAAATCGCGCACCATCCCGGCCGAGGATGCGGTGCGCCAGTCGTTGGTGGCGCTGGACTGGCTCAAGCGCAATGGTGCCCGCCAGATTCTCTTCAAATATTGCTCGACTTTCGATTCGACCGATGCCGGCAATATCGGCCCCGTCGCCGACGCGCTGTTGAAGGCGCTCCATGCGCGCTTCACCATCGCCTGTCCTGCTTTCCCGGAGAACGGGCGCAGCGTGTTCCAGGGCAATCTCTTCGTCGGCAATGTCTCGCTGGCCGATTCCGGCATGCGTCACCATCCGCTGACGCCGATGACGGATTCGAATCTGGTGCGGGTGCTGGGACGCCAGACCAAGGCCAAGGTCGGACTCGTGCCCTACAACATCGTGCGGGAAGGCCCGGCCGCGATCCGCAAGGCCTTCGAGCAGCTTCAGCATGACGGCATGAGCCATGCGATCGTCGACGCGATCGAGAACCAGCATTTGCGCGATATCGGTGCGGCTTCGTCGGATCTGGCCTTGATCACCGGCGGCTCCGGCATCGCGATCGGGCTGCCGGCGAATTTCCGGAAAGAGAATCGTCTGGCGCCCGCGGGTCCGCCCGAGAAGCTGGAGCGCATCGAGGGCCTCTCGGCCGTGCTCTCGGGCAGCTGCTCACAGGCGACCCTGGGCCAGGTTGCCGCCTGGAAGGCGCGTCGGCCCGCCTTCGCGATCGATCCACTGGCCCTGGCGCAGGGCCGCGATCTCGTCGCCGACGCGACGGCCTGGGCGCAGAGCCATATGTCCCGGGAACCGGTGCTGATCTATGCCAGCGCGCCGCCCGAGGAGGTGGCCAAGGTCCAGGCGGCGCTGGGCCGCGAGAAGGCGGGGGCGCTGATCGAGGAGACGCTGGCCAGGATCGCGCAGCGCCTGGTGGCGGCGGGCTTGCGCAAGCTCGTCATCGCCGGCGGCGAAACCTCCGGCGCCATCGTGCAGCGGCTGGGGGTGAGCGTGCTGCGGATCGGGCCGCAGATCGATCCGGGCGTGCCCTGGACCTTGAGTCTTGGCACGCCGAGGCTGGCACTTGCGCTCAAGTCCGGTAATTTCGGCGGGCCCGATTTCTTCATCAAGGCGCTGGAGATGCTGACATGAGCGAGTCCGCTTGGCGCGAGAAGATCGCGACGCTGGGACGTTCGATGTTCCAGCGCGGCCTTACCTTCGGCTCGTCCGGCAATATCAGCGTGAAGGTTTCGGACGGCTGGCTGATGACGCCGACCAATGTGGCGCTGGGCGATATCGATCCGGCGCGGATCTCGAAGCTGGACGCAGCCGGCAAGCATCTCTCGGGCGACGCGCCGACCAAGGAGGCGATGCTCCATCTCGCCATGTATCGCGAGCGGCCCAACGCCGCCGCCGTGGTCCATCTTCATTCGACCCATTCGGTCGCGGTCTCGGCGCTGTCCCATATCGATCCCGAGGATGTGCTGCCGCCGATCACCGCCTATTACGTGATGCGGGTCGGCCGGCTGCCGCTGGTGCCCTATTACCCGCCGGGCGACCAGGCCCTGGCCGAGGCGGTGGGAAAGCTCGCCGGCAAGCATCATGCCCTGCTGCTGGCCAATCACGGCCCGGTGGTGGCGGGGACCTCGCTCGAAGCCGCCGCGGGCGCCATTGAAGAGCTGGAGGAAACGGCCAAGCTCTATCTCATGCTGCAGGGCCAGCGCGTCAAAATCCTATCGCCCGAGCAGGTCGCGGCCTTGCGCGAGCGCTACCCCAGCTGAAGGGATCACCCGACTTCATGGCCACTCCTCCCTCAAAGCCAAGGCTCGCCGCCAATCTCAGCATGATCTTCCCCGAGGTCGAGTTCCTCGACCGCTTCGCGGCCGCGGCCGCAGTCGGGTTCCGCGCGATCGAATATCTCTTCCCTTATGCCTTCGCCAAGGCCGAGATCCGAGCGCGCCTCGACAGCTGGGGGCTCGAGCAGGTGCTCTTCAACGCGCCGCCGGGCGATTTCGAGAACGGCGAGCGCGGCATCGCAGGATTGCCGGGCCGTGAGACGGAGTTCCGGAAATCGATCGAGCTGGCGCTGGACTATGCCGCGACCCTGCGCTGTCCGCGGATCCATGTGATGGCGGGGCTGGTGCCGATCGCGGGCGATCCGCGCCGCCATCGCGAGGTCTATGTCGAGAATCTGAGCTGGGCCGCGAGCCAGGCGCGGAACGGCGCCATCGATCTGATGATCGAGCCGCTCAACGCCAAGGATTTCCCCGGCTATCTGATCGGCACGCCCCAGGCGGCGCGCTCGGTCATCGAGGAGGTCGGCGCCCGCAACATCCGGCTGCAATATGATTTCTATCACGCGCAGATGACCCATGGCCGGCTGCTCGACACCTTTGCCGCCGAGCAGGATCTCATCGGGCATGTCCAGATCGCCGGGGTGCCGGGCCGCAACGAGCCCGACGACAGCCAGGAGATCAATTATCGCGCCGTCTTCGCCGGGCTCGAGACCATGGGCTATGGCGGCTGGATCGGCTGCGAATACCGCCCGCGCGGCGACACCGTCGCCGGGCTCGCCTGGGCGGCCCCCTACGGCATCGGTCCGAACCACAAGAAGGCAGGCGCATGAAAACCGTCATCACCGGCGGCACGGGATTCCTGGGGTTGATGCTGGCGCGCGCGCTCATCAGGCGCGGCCGCCTGACGGCGCCCTCGGGCAAGCAAGAAGAGATCGACGAGATCCTGCTGTTCGACGTCGTGGCGCCGCCAGCGCGCCCCGCGGGCCTCGACGACCGCGTGAAGATCGCGACCGGCGAAATCTCCGACGCGGCGCGTATCGCCGGACTGATCGACCGCGACGATATCGGCATCTTCCATCTGGCCTCGGTCGTCAGCGGCGAGGGCGAGCAGAATTTCGATCTCGCCATGCGCGTCAATCTCGACGGCACGCGCCATCTGCTGGAGGCCGCCCGCGCGCGGGGGAGCCGGCCGCGCCTCGTCTTCGCCAGCTCGATCGCGGTCTTCGGCGGCGACGGCATGCCGACCAGCGTCGGCGATGCCGTCAAGCAGAC
>NZ_JBOHKS010000325.1:0-18489 GCF_050729195.1 Hypericibacter sp. | reverse complement strand
ACACTATGCCACAGGATCCTAAGAAGCCGCTCAGCGACATCGAAATCGCCCGCCAGGCAAAAATGCAGCGCATCGACCAGATCGCCGAGAAGGCGGGTATCCCGGATGACGCCCTCGAACCCTATGGCAAGACCATCGCCAAGGTCGACCTCGCCGCGATCCCCGGCATCGCCGAGCGGCCGGACGGCAAGCTGATCCTGGTCACCGCCATCAACCCGACCCCCGCCGGCGAAGGCAAGACCACCACCACGGTCGGCCTCGGCGACGGCCTCAACCGGATCGGCAAGAAGGCGATCATCTGTCTGCGCGAGCCCTCGCTCGGGCCCTGTTTCGGCGTGAAGGGCGGGGCCGCCGGCGGCGGCTATGCCCAGGTCGTGCCGATGGAGGACATCAACCTTCATTTCACCGGCGACTTCCATGCGATCGGCACCGCCAACAACCTGCTGGCGGCCCTGATCGACAACCACATCTATTGGGGCAACGAGCTCGGCATCGATCCGCGCCGGATCACCTGGCGCCGCGTGCTCGACATGAACGATCGTGCGCTGCGCTCGATCGTCTCCTCGCTGGGCGGTGTCGCCAACGGCTATCCGCGCGAGGATGGCTTCGACATCACGGTCGCCTCGGAAGTGATGGCGATCTTCTGCCTCGCGACCGATGTCGCCGACCTGACCCGCCGCCTCGGCAACATCGTCGTGGCCTATACCCGCGACCGCAAGCCGGTCTATGCCCGCGACCTCAAGGCCGAGGGTCCGATGACCGTGCTGCTCAAGGACGCGCTGGCGCCCAACCTGGTGCAGACGCTCGAGAACAACCCGGCCTTCATCCATGGCGGTCCGTTCGCGAACATCGCCCATGGCTGCAACTCGGTGATCGCCACCACCACCGCCCTCAAGCTGGCCGACTATGTCGTGACCGAAGCCGGCTTCGGTGCCGATCTGGGTGCGGAGAAGTTCTTCGACATCAAATGCCGCAAGACCGGCCTGAAGCCCGCCGCGGCCGTCATCGTCGCCACCGTGCGCGCGCTCAAGATGCATGGCGGCATCGCCAAGGAAGATCTCGGCAAGGAGAATATCGAGGCGTTGAAGAAGGGCATCGCCAATCTGGCGCGCCATATCGAGAACGTCAGGAGCTTCGGCGTTCCCCCGATCGTCGCGATCAACCGCTTCGTCGCCGACACCGACGCCGAGCTGGCCGCCCTCAAGCAGGCTTGCGCCGAACTCGGCACCGAAGCCATCGAATGCACCCATTGGGCCGATGGCAGCGCCGGCACCGAAGAGCTGGCAAGGAAGGTCGTCCAGATCGCCGAGAGCGGCAAATCCAATTTCCACACGCTCTATCCGGACGATATGCCCCTCTGGGACAAGGTCCGCACCATCGCGCAGAACCTCTATGGCGCGCAGGGCATCATCGCCGACAAGAAGATCCGCGACCAGTTCGCCGAGCTGCAGAAGGCGGGCTTCGGTCACTACCCGATCTGCGTCGCCAAGACCCAGTACAGCTTCTCGACCGATCCCAACCTCAAGGGCGCGCCGGCGAACCATGTGGTTCCCGTGCGCGAGGTGAAGCTCTCGGCCGGTGCCGAGTTCCTGGTGGTGATCTGCGGCGAGATCATGACCATGCCGGGCCTGCCCAAGGTCCCGTCGGCCAACTCCATCAAGCTCAACGCTCAGGGCGAGGTCGAAGGCCTGTTCTGATCGATCGGCAACCTGATTGCCGAATGTGAGCGGGCCGCTCCGGCAACAGGGCGGCCCGTTTCTTTTGTGCAGCCTCAGCGGATCGTGTAGCCGCCGTCCATGGCGAGAGCCTGGCCGGTGGTGAAGGCGGCATCGTCGGCGGCGAAATAGACCGCCGCCGAGGCGACCTCCTCCAGCCGGCCCGCGCGCGGGATCGCATGCATCAGCCGCTTGCGCCGCAACGCCTCTTCGGGATCGGCCTCCTGCTGCACCACCTGAAGGGCGAGCTCGGTCTCGACATAGCCGGGGCAGAGCGCGTTGACGCGCACGCCCTTGTCGGCGAAGTCGAGCGCCATGGCACGGACCATGCCGATGACGGCTGCCTTTGAGGTGCAGTAGGCGATGCGCTCCTTCTGCCCCACCAGCCCGTACATCGAGGAGACGGCCGTGATGGAGCCCTTGCCGGCCTTCAGGAGATGAGGCGCGGCGGCCTGGGCGCCGAGCAGGAGCGGGAGGATGTTGGCATCGGAGACACGCCGGAAATCTTCGGGCTTGATCGCAAAGATCGAGCCGACATGGCCGTCGCCGGAACTCACCAACAGGGTATCGAGGCCGCCCATGAAGGCGACCGCCTTGGCCGTGACGCGTGCGACGTCGCTTTCGATCGTGGCGTCGCCCGGCTCATAGCCCGCTTTCCCGAGTCGGGAGAGTTTGCTCACGGCTTCCTGCAGCCGGCTCTCGCGCCGGCCGGAAACGAAGACAGCGGCACCCTCGCGGGCATAGGCCTCGGCGCAAGCCAGGCCGATGCCGGTGCCGCCGCCATAGACCAGTGCGCATTTGCCTTGAAGACGTCCGCCCATCGCTTCCCCTCATCTTCCGGCGTCGCTTTGAATGCTCATAAAATCATTCTATTTCAACAAATTGCGTTTGTCTTGCCGGCCTGCATAGCGGCGGCTAATGTCGCCGCCATCCCTCCAGAACCCATTGCACCGGGAGACGTGAATGTCCGCAGCGCTGTCGATCGACATGGTCAAGGATCAGGCCTCGCGCCTGACCTTCCGCAACCAGGCCTTCATCAACGGCAAATATGTGCCCGCGGCCTCCGGCAAGACCTTCGACTGCGTCAACCCGGCGACGGGCAAGTCGATCACCCAGATCGCGGAGGGCGACAAGGAAGACGTGGATCGCGCCGTCAAGGCCGCCCGCGCGGCCTTCGACAAGGGCAGCTGGTCGCGGATGGCGCCGACCGCGCGCAAGAAGATCCTGATGAAGTTCGCCGAGTTGATCGAGAAGCACACCACCGAGCTGGCGCTGCTCGAGACCATGGATATGGGCAAGCCGATCCGCGACAGCTCGCGCATCGACATCCCGCTCGCCGCCCAGGCGATCGGCTGGTACGCCGAAGCCATCGACAAGATCTATGACGAGATCGCGCCGACCGGCCGCGAGGCCGTCTCGCTGATCCGCCGCGAGCCGGTGGGCGTCGTCGCGGCCGTGGTGCCGTGGAATTTCCCGCTGCTGATGGCCTCCTGGAAGATCGGTCCGGCGCTCGCGACCGGCAACTCGATGGTGGTGAAGCCGGCCGAGCAGTCGCCGCTCACGGTCATCCGCATCGCTGAGCTCGCGGCGGAGGCGGGCCTTCCTGAAGGTGTCTTCAACGTCGTGCCGGGCTTCGGCGAGACGGCGGGCCAGGCGCTGGGCCGCCATATGGACGTCGATTGCGTGACCTTCACCGGCTCGACCGAGGTGGGCAAGTTCTTCCTGCGCTATGCCGGCGAGTCCAACATGAAGCAGGTCTCGCTCGAGTGCGGCGGCAAGTCGCCCAACATCATCATGGCCGATGCGCCCGATCTCGACGCCGCCGCGACCGCAGCCGCCTGGGGCATCTTCTTCAACCAGGGCGAGGTCTGCAATGCGGGCTCGCGCCTGATCGTCGAAGAGTCGGTCAAGGACCAGGTGCTCGAAAAGGTGATGGCGGTCGGCAAGAAGCTGGTGCCGGGCGATCCGCTCGATCCCAAGACCGGCATGGGCGCCATCGTCGACAAGACGCAGATGGAGCGCGTTCTCGGCTATATCGATGCCGGCAAGAAGGAGGGCGCCAGGCTCGCCATGGGCGGCAACCGCGTGAAGACCGAGAGCGGCGGCTATTACGTCGAGCCGACCGTGTTCGACAAGGTCGACAACAAGATGAAGATCGCCCAGGAAGAGATCTTCGGGCCGGTGCTCTCGACCATCACCTTCAAGACGCCGGAAGAGGCGGTGAAGATCGGCAACGACACGATCTATGGCCTCGCGGCCGCAATCTGGACCAAGGACATCACCAAGGCCTTCAAGGTCTCGGATGCGCTGCGGGCCGGCGTGGTGTGGGTCAATTGCTTCGACAACGGCCACATCTCCTCGCCCTTCGGCGGCTTCAAGCAGTCGGGCTTCGGCCGCGACAAGTCGCTCCATGCGATGGACAAATATTCGCAGCTCAAGGCGACCTGGATCCATATCGGCGCCTGAGCCCGAGGGTCTCGATCCAGTTTCAACTTGCACGGGGAGGCGGGCGACCGCCTCCCCGTTTGCATTAGGAAAGAAGAACGGGAGGAAGCGATGGGGTTGAAGGGCAAGTCGGTCCTGGTGACGGGAGCCACCTCGGGCATCGGTGCGGCCATCGCGCGTGCGGCGGCGGCGGAGGGCGCGCGGCTGATGCTTACCGGCCGCTCCACCGAGCGCGGCGAGGCAGTTCGCCGGGACTGCGGCGGGGATGCGAAATTCCTGGCCGCGGACGTGACGCAGAAGGGCGTGGCGGAGCGTCTCGTGGATGAGACCGTCAAGCAGTTCGGGCGGATCGACGTTCTGATCAACAATGCCGGCGTCGAGGCCCGCGGCACGATCGAAACCGTCAGTGACGAGGACTGGCATCATGTCCTCTCGGTCAATGTGACGGGCGTGTTCTATATGGCGCGGGCCGCGGTTCGCGCGATGAAGCGCCAAGGTGGCGGCGTCATCGTCAATATGGGCTCGGACTGGTCGGTGGTGGGCGGGCGCCAGGCCTTCGCCTACTGTGCCAGCAAGGGTGCCGTGGCGCAGATGACGCGCGCCATGGCGCTCGATCACGCGCGAGAAGGCATTCGTGTCAACTGTCTCTGTCCGGGCGACACGGAGACACCGATGCTGGTCTCGGGTCTGCAGGTCCGCACCGGCGATGTCGTTCATGGGCTGAAGGCGCTGGGCGAGGGGCTGCCCCTGGGCCGCGTCGGCAAGCCCGAGGAGATCGCCAAGGCCGCTCTGTTCCTGGCCTCCGACGATTCCTCCTTCATGACCGGCAGCCTGATGCTGGTCGATGGCGGCAACACCGCGGGCTGAGCGTCAGGACGCGCCGTATTTCGAGCGCAGCAGCTTCTTGTCGGTCTTGCCAACGCTCGTCTTCTCGATCGCGGTGACGAACAGGAAGCGCTCGGGAATCGCATATTTCGGCAAATAGCCGGTCTCGCAATGCGCCTGCAGATGGTGCTGCAGCGCTTCCGCGGTGAGCGCCGCTTCATGCCCGGGCCGCGGCACGACCAGCGCCAGCGGCCGCTCGCCCCATTTCGCATCCTTCACACCGATGACCGCGACCTCGGCCACGGCCGGGTGCTGCGAGATCAGGCTTTCCAGCTCCAGCGACGAAACCCATTCGCCGCCGGTCTTGATCACGTCCTTGATGCGATCGGTGATCTGCAGATAGCCGTCGGGCCCGCGGGTGGCGACGTCCTGCGTGTGGAGATAGCCGCCGCGCCACAGGATCTCGGAATTGACCGGATCATGCAGATAGCCCTGGGTCAGCCAGGGCGCGCGAACCACCAGCTCGCCGACCGATTTGCCGTCCGCCGGCAGCTCGTTCATCTCGGCATCGACGATCTTGATCTCCACCAGCGCGATCGGCAGCCCGGTCCGGCAACGGATCGCGAGCTCTTCCTCGTCGGACAAGACGCCCTGGTCCTCCGGCTTGACCTGGGAGGAGGTCAGGATCGGGCAGGTCTCCGACATGCCATAGCCGCACCAGATGTCGATGCCCCGGCTGCGCGCAGCGCGCGCCAGGCCCTTGGGCAGGGCCGATCCGCCGACCACGACCTTCCAGCCATGGAGGTCGGCGCTCGCGGCCTCGGGGCAGCTCAGCACCATCTGCATGATCGCCGGCACGCAATGAGAGTAGGTGACGCGCTCCTTGACGAAGAGCTTCACGATCTGGTCGGGTTGATAGCGGCCGGGATAGACCTGCTTCACGCCATAGAGGGTGGCGAGATAGGGAAAGCCCCAGGCATGGACATGGAACATCGGCGTCAGCGGCATATAGACGTCGCCGCGATGGAAGGACTGTCCGCCGGGATGGCTGCCCGAGGTGACTCCCACCGCCAGGGTGTGCAGCACCAGCTGGCGATGGCTGAAATAGACCGCTTTCGGCAGTCCCGTCGTGCCGGTCGTGTAGAAGGTGGTGGCGCGCGTGTTCTCGTCGAAGTCGGGAAAGTCGTAGCTCGGCGACGCCGTTGCCAGCAGTGCCTCATACTCGCCGGCAAAGCGCGCCGGGTCCTCGGCAATGGCCGCGCCATCGGCGATCAGGACGAAGCGCTTGATCGTCGTCAGCCGGTCGCGGATGGATTCGAGGACCGGCAGGAAATCCGCATGGACCAGCAGAACGTCCGCCTGGGCGTGGTCGAGGCAATAGAGGATCTGCTCGGGCGCCAGGCGCACATTCGCGGTCATCAGCACCGCGCTCATCATCGGCACGGCGAAATAGGTCTCGAGATAGCGGTGGCTGTCCCAGTCCATCACGGCGACGGTGTCGCCGGGGCCGACGCCCAGGTCCGATAGCGCGTTGGCAAGGCGCGAGATGCGGCCGCGCAGATCGCGGTAGCGATAACGCAAGCGGTCGCGATAGACGATTTCCTGGTCGGGCGTCGTCGCCAGCGGCGTCAACAGAAGCTGCTTGATCAGCAATGGATAGGCGTAAGCCGATGGCGTCGTCTCGACCAAATCGGTCGGCATGCTGCCCCCAAAATCAAGTCAGCGGCGACTGTTTCCTGTCGTCGCCTTGCCGTCAATCCGGACATCCCCAGAGACGAGTATGGCATGGGGCTTGGACGGGAATGTAGGCCCATGACGAAGGCCGGTTCGATTTTCGAGCCCTGCCGGTCATTGGTTGTCCGGTCAGGGTCGCGGTCCTATTGCGAAGCGTCGGGCAGATGCTTGAAAAAGAAGGTGGTATCCGCAAGCTCTCCACCCGGCAGACGGGCATGGCGCGGCATGATGCCGAGGACCTGATAGCCCAACCGGCGGTAGAGCCGGTCCGCGGCGCTCCCGGTCTCGGTGTCGAGAACGAGAAGCGACCGCCCCAGCCGTCGCGCTTCCGCCTCGACGGCCTGCATCAGGACCGTGGCGATTCCCTGCTGACGCGCAGAACGCAACACCAGGAGCTTGGAAATATCGACGCGATGGTCCTGGTTGGGCTGGGGTGCCGGAATCAACTGCACGGTCCCCACCAGACGGCCGCCGCTCTCGATTGCCAGAAGAAGAATCTCGCCCGCACCGATTCGAGCAATGACCCGATCCCAATAGCGGCGCGCATCCGGCAGCCCGAACGGCCAGAGGAAATTAACCGAGGTGCCGCCCGCGACCGCGTCGACCAGAATCCCGGCGAGTTCCTCGCTCCGCCCCGCCGCGGCATTGGCATCGAGCTTGATTGGTTTCTGCGAAGAAACCGAGGGATTGGCGATCATGATTCGCGAGAGATCCGTAAGAGGCCGCGCGTCACTCCGACCAGTTGCGGCCGTCGAGCGTCAGCAGCGCCGTATAGAGCTCGGGCCGGCGGTCGCGGAACAAACCCCAGGACGCCCGCTGGCCGCGAATCTTGTCGAGATCGAAGCTGGCCGTGAGAATCGACTCCTCGTCGCGACCCGCTTCCGCGATCTTCTCACCCTGCGGACCGGCGATGAAGGACGAGCCATAGAAGGTCTGGGCGAAATTGTCGCCCTGCTCGGTCCCGATCCGGTTGGAGGCCACCAGCGGCATCATGTTGGCGCCGGCATGGCCCTGCATCACGCGCTGCCAATGGTCGCGGCTGTCGATGCCGCTGTCCTGCGGCTCCGACCCGATCGCGGTCGGATAGAACAGGATTTCCGCCCCTTGCAGCGCCATGGAGCGCGCGCATTCCGGAAACCACTGGTCCCAGCAGATGCCGACGCCGATCGGCGCGTAGCGCGTCTCGAACACGCGGAAACCCGTATCGCCGGGATTGAAGTAGAATTTCTCCTGATAGCCAGGCCCGTCGGGAATGTGGCTCTTGCGATAGAGACCGAGCGTCTCGCCATCCGCGTCGAGCACCATGACCGAGTTGAAATAGGCGTTGTTCGCGCGCTCGAAGAAGCTGACCGGCAGCACGATCGAGAGCTCCTTCGCCAGCGCGCTCATGCGGGCGATGACCGGATTGCCGACGGCAGGCTTGGCCAAGCCGAAGAGCGACTGTTTCTGGTCACGGCAGAAATAGGGCGTCTCGAACAGCTCCTGCAGCAGGATGATCTGCGCGCCCTTGGCCGCCGCCCGGCGTACCAGCGTCTCGGCCTTGTCGATATTGGCGGCGCTGTCGGACTGGCAGGCGAACTGGGTGGCGGCGACGGTGACGTGACTCATGGATCATCCTGGCGTTGGCGGCGAAGCGCGACAGGAGGAATTAGAGCCGAGCCCGCGGGGCCTCCGCAAGCGGCAGATCGGGGGCCATTCGTCGCCCATCGTGAGGGAGAGAGTCGAGTGCCGTCCGGAGACGGGTCATCGGCCGATCAGAGCGCGGCGCGCTGCCAGCCGTCGGGACCGTAGAGCTCGATCGGGCGGAAGCGCGACTTGTATTCCATCTTGCGGCTGCCCTCGACCCAATAGCCGAGATAGACATAGGGCAGGCCCCAGCGCTGCGCTTCGCGGATCAGCCAGACGACCACATAACTGCCAAGGCTGCGCGCCGGCAGATCGGGGTCGAAGAAGCTGTAGACGGCCGAGACGCCGTCCTTGGTCCAGTCCGTCAGGCAGCAGGCCATCAGGGTTCCTGAGGGCGCGCGCAGCTCGACGATGCGCGTGTCGAGCGGGCTGGTCTCGATCATCGCGCCATATTCCTGCAGATTCATGCCGAGCATCTCGCCGTCGCTGTGGCGATGCTCGAGATAGCGGCTGAAGAGGCGGTACTGCTCCTGCGTGGCGCGGGCGGGCCGCACCGCGCTGCGGAGATCCTCGTTGCGGCGCTCGATCCGGCGCAAGGTGCGGCCGGGATCGTACTCACCCGCCACCACGCGCACCGGCACGCAAGCCTGGCAGCCGCGGCAGGCGGGCCGATAGGCGATGCCATGGCTCCGGCGGAAACCGGCGCGCGACAAGGTCTCGTAGGTGTCGGCCGCAGCCGGGCCCGACAGCTCCGTCACGACCTTCCGCTCCATCCGCGCCGTCAGATAGGGGCAGGGGAGCTCGGTCGTGACGAGGAAGGGAAGGGGCCGGGTGCGATTGAGGATGCTCATGGCAGGCGGATCTTGGGCCTTTGGCAGGGCGGAACCAGCCGCCCCAGGGTCGCCAGTTCAACCCCCCTACATTAGCGGATTCTGGGGCAATCACCAGCACCCGGCGGGCGCTTGGGATCGGGCCGTTTCCGGGCATGGCCGGTCTGGCGGCAGGCCATTAGGATAACGTCGGTTTTGGGGGATTCGGGCCCTTGGGCGTCAGCGCCCAGGGGAAAGGTTAAGGCCGCGAACGCCGCCTGGGGGGCTCGTCCCTGTTGCCGAACTTCGTCTGCGTCGGCGCCGAGAGGCCGACACCACGCCGTTGTTCCGGATGCTGGAGCAGCATCGCGACGTCTTCATCCCGCGGCACAAGGAAACCCATTTCTTCACCGAGCAGTGGCACTGGAAGTCGGCCGCCTTCTACGAGGCGCAGCATTTCCTCGGCTGCGTGCAGGAACGGGCCGTGGACGAATCGACGCCGGACTATATGCGCTATCCCGAAGTGCCCGCGCGCCTCCAGGGCTACTTCAAGCTCCTGCCGCCGGGAAGCCTCGCCATCCAGACCGGCAATGCCTGGTCGAACGCCGTCATCGAGCGGCCGTCACGCTCGATCGATCGCCGTCTCCGGCATCTGGCGACGCATCTGACGGAGACGCTCGACGATGCGCTGCTGCAGCGGCTCTATCGCCAGGAGTTCAAGGACGAGATCGGGCGGCTCGAGGAATTTCTCGGCCGCGATCTCGCCCGCTGGCGGCACGACTGATCAGCCGCCGAGGCGCCCGGCACGAACCACGACGGTCCCCGATAGATAGTCATGCAGGGTCCGGCCGCGGCCGTTGAAGAGCGAGACCAGCAGGATCAGCGATCCCGTGAGCGCGATGGTGGTGAGGAAGAGGGCCGTCATCAGGAAGGCCTGAAGCAGGTCCGGGCGGGTCCCCGTCCAGTTGCGGACCTCGACGCCGGTAAGCCGCATGCCGATGGTCGCCGAACGCGGGCCGCTGACCTGAAGCGTGTGATAGGCGAGGGGAACCAGCGCCATGCCGAAGGGGAGCAGCGGCAGCAGGAGGCCCAGCGTCACCACCCCGGCGAAGACCAGCGCGAACCAGACCGCCACGCTGAGCAACCCGATCAGGATCAGATCGACGACATAGCCCAGCACGCGCCGCGAGCGGATGCCGTCGAACAGCATCGGATCCGACAGGGGCTCGATCACCGTCGGGCTTTCAGAATCATGCCAGCGGACTTCACCGGTGGCGACCGGCAGGCGATTGCTGAAGCTCATTGGTACAGTCCCTCCCAGGCCGATTTCCGTGGGAATTCCGGGCACATCCCGGGGACCCCTGGCGATCGACGGCTAAAAGATGGGAATGGCAAGGGGTTCTGACAAGACCGCGGCGGCGGTAGGGTCAAAACCGCCGTTACTGCTGGGGCTGCGGCGGCTGCTCGTTGAGCACCACGATGCTCAAGCGGCGATTGCGGGGCGAGCTGGGGTCGTCGGGCAACAACGGGTCGGTATCGGCCTTGCCGACCACATTGGCGATGCGGTCGGGCGACAGGCCCGCCGCCAGCAGCTCGCGCCGGCTGGCGTTGGCGCGGTCGGCCGAGAGTTCCCAGTTGCTGTAGCCGTTGTCGCTCTGGAAGGGCGTCGAATCGGTGTGGCCCGAGATCGAGATCTTATTGGGCATCTTCGACACGACCTGGGCCACCAGATCCAGCAGCTTCTTGGTGTAGTCCTCCATCTTGGCGCTGCCGCTGGAGAACATCGAGATGCGGTCCTGGTCGACCAGCTGGATACGCATGCCTTCGGGCGTACGGTCGATGATGAGGTTCTGGGCCAGGCTCTTGAGGTCGGGCACCTGCTGGATCGCCTGGCGCAACTGGTGCTCGGCCTGGCGGAACTGCTCGTCCTGGAGCTCCTTCAGCAGCTTCTGCGCTTCCTGGTCGCTGCTGCTGGCCTGTTGGGTGTCGGCGGCCTGCTGCTGGGCGGGCGCCGTCTGATCGGCGGTGTCGGTCTGGGCGGCCAGGGCCGCGCTGGCGGCACCGCCGGAATCGCCGTCGGTCTCAGCCGGCGGGGCGTCGATCTCGACCGTGACGCTGGGCGTGGAGTTCTCGGCCACCATCGCGCCGTCGGTCGTGACGGTCTGGCCGCCCATCACGCCGTTCGAGCCGCTGCTCGAATCGGGCGCCACGCTGGGCGCGAAATAATTGGCGATGCCGATGCGCTGTTCTTCCGTGGTGGCGTTCAAGAGCCACAGCAGCAGGAAGAACGCCATCATCGCCGTCACGAAATCGGCATAGGCGACCTTCCAGGCACCGCCATGATGGCCGTGACCGCCGCCCTTCTTGACCTTCTTGATGATGATCGGCGGTTGATTGGTGCCGGGTGCGGCTTCGGCCATGGGGACGTACGGATCGGGTTGAGCGGCTTAGACGGCCGGCAACGCCGAAACCGCCTCCTCGACCTCGTAGAAGGTGGGCCGGACGTCAGACAGCAGCGCTTTGCGCGCGAACTCGACCGAGACGGCCGGGGGATAGCCTTGCATATGCGCCAGCAATCCGGCGCGGATGCATTGCAGATATTTGGCCTCGGCGTCGAAACGGGTCTTGAGGGCGGTGGCTGTCGGAGCCACGAAACCGTAAGACATCAACACGCCCATGAAGGTGCCCACCAGCGCGCCGCCGATCAGGTGGCCCAGCACTTCCGGGGGCTCCGTGATCGAGCCCATGGTGTGGATGACGCCCAGCACGGCCGCGACGATGCCGAGTGCAGGCATGCCGTCCGCCATGGTCTGGACCGCGTCGGAGATGACGTGCTGCTCCTTGTGATGGGTCTCGAGCTCCTCGTCGATGATCGATTCGACCTCGTGGGAGTTGTCGGTTCCGAGGGTCAGCATGCGCAGATAGTCGCAGAGGAAAACCATCGCGTGATGGTCCTTGGCGAAGTTCGGGAACTGCGCGAAGAGCGGGCTCTCGTCGGGCTTCTCGACATGGCCTTCGAGCGCCAGCATGCCCTTTGTCTTGGAGAGCTTGAAGATCTGGTAGAGCAGGCTCAGCAGCTCTACATAGCTGGCCTTGTTGTAGCGGGGCCCCTTGAGCAGGCCGATGGTGGCGGTCAGGGTCCGCTTCAGCACCGAGGGCGGGTTGGCGATGAGGAAGGCACCCAGGGCCGCGCCGGCAATGATCAGGACTTCGAAAGGCTGAAACAGCACGATCATGTGCCCGCCCGACGCCATATAGCCGCCGAAGACGCAGACAAGCACGACGACCGAGCCGATAATGAGAAACATGGGCCGCGATTCCCGGACGGGGTTTTTGTAATCCGTTGCTTGCCGTCGAGGGTGCGGGAATTGAGTTAAAAAGCAGTTTAGTCAGGCGAAATCGGCATTTAGATGAAGGGCCTGGAAAACCGGTGCAAGCCGGGCCCCGCGTCGAAGGCGGTTGCCGCCGGCCCTCATCATTAAACTGTAATGGCCTGATTTTGTGTAGAAATCTGACGCTTCCTGCCAGATCAGGCAAGCGCCTGCTGGAGGTCGGCGATCAGGTCTTCGCCATCTTCGATTCCGACGGAAAGCCGCACCAGCCCGTCGCCGATGCCGAGCTTGGCGCGCGCTTCGGCGGGCACCGACGAATGGGTCATGATGCCCGGATGCTCGATCAGGCTCTCGACCCCGCCGAGGCTCTCCGCCAGCGCGAAGATCCGGCAGCGTTCGAGGAAGCGCTTGGCGGCGGGGAGCCCGCCTTTGATCTCGGCCGAGACCATGCCGCCGAAGGCCGGCATCTGCCGCCGGGCGAGGGCATGCTGCGGATGGCTGGGCAGCCCCGGGTAATGCACCTTCTCGACGGCGGGATGTTTCTCGAGCCATTGCGCGATGGCGAGGGCGTTCTCGCAATGGCGTTCCATGCGCAAGGCCAGCGTCTTCAGCCCGCGCAAGGCGAGGAAGCTGTCGAACGGGCTCGAGACGCCGCCGATGGCGTTCTGCAGGAAGGCGAGGCGCTCGGCCAGATCCTTGTTCGGCCCGACGATGGCGACGCCGCCGATCATGTCGGAATGACCATTCAGATATTTGGTCGCGGAATGCATCACCAGGTCGAAGCCATGCTCGAGCGGCCGCTGCACCCAGGGGCTGGCGAAGGTGTTGTCGGCGACCGTGACGATGCCGCGCTTGCGCGCGACCTTCGCGATCGCCTCGAGATCGACCAGGCGCAAGAGCGGATTGGTCGGGCTCTCGACCCAGATCATCTTCGTGTCGGGCCGCAGCGCGGCTTCGAGCCGCGAGGCGTCGGTCAGGTCGACGAAGCTGACATCGAGATTGGCGCTGCGCGCGCGTACGCGGGTGAAGAGCCGCCGCGTGCCGCCATAGAGATCGTCCATCGCGACGATGTGCGAGCCGGCATCCAGGACCTCGAGGATGGTCGAGCTGGCGGCGAGCCCCGAGGCGAAGGCGAAGGCGGCGCTGCCGCTCTCGAGATCCGCGACGCAGCGCTCGAACGCCATGCGGGTCGGGTTCTGGCTGCGCGAATATTCGTAGCCCTTATGGACGCCGGGGCTTTCCTGGACATAGGTCGAGGTCGCATAGATCGGCATCATGATCGCGCCGGTCGAGGGATCGGGCGACTGGCCGGCATGGATGCCGCGGGTGGCGAAACCCAGTCGGTTGGGGCGGCCGGTGCGGCCGGCGCCATCGGAGGCGGTCATGAGGTCGGTCCTCGCTTCCTGAGGTCGGAGAGCTATTGCAGCTGGCGCCGCAGGTGATTGATGAGGTCGATGCGGGTGATGAGCCCGAGGAACTCGCCACCGCGCATGACGATGGCGACATGGTCGCGCGCGAAGATCGGCAGCAGGTCGTCCAGGCGCGCGCTCACGTCGATGGTGTCGAGCTTCGTCGTCATGGCGCTGCGGACCGGATTGCGGAAATGGCTCTTATCCTTGGCGACTGCCAGGAGCAGGTCGGACTCGTCCAGGATCCCGACCACCTTGCCGTCCGCCAGCACCGGCAATTGCGAGACCTCATAGAGCTTCATGCGGCCATAGGCGGTGAGGATCGAATCCTCGGGTCCGATCGTGACCGTCGCGCGGTCCGCATGGCGGCGCGAGATCAGGTCGCCCAGATCGCCCTTGCGCGGCCGGTCGAGCAGCCCCTGATCCGCCATCCAGAAATCATTGAACATCTTGGAGAGATATTTGTTGCCGCTGTCGCAGACGAGGGTCACGACCCGCTGCGGCCGGGTCTGGGCGCGGCAATAGCGCAAGGCACCGGACAGCAGGGTGCCGGTGGAAGAGCCCGCCAGCACGCCTTCGAGCCGTAGCAATTCGCGCGCCGCCGTCATCGCCTCGCGATCGTCGACGGTGAAGGCCTCCGAGACGAGCGAGAGATCGCAATTGGGCGGCACGAAATCCTCGCCGATGCCCTCCACCAGCCAGGAGCCGGCCTCGGTCATGTGGCCGGTCTTGATCAGCGGCGCCAGGACCGAGCCCTTGGGATCGGCCAGCACCATCTTGACGTTCGGCGCCGTCTTGCGGAAATAGCGCCCCAACCCGGTCAAGGTGCCGCCCGAGCCGACGCCGCAGACCACCGCGTCGAGCTGGCCCTCCATCTGCTGCCAGATCTCGGGGCCGGTGCCGGTCTCATGCGCCAGCGGGTTGGCGGGGTTGGCGAACTGGTTGACATAGAAGGCGCCCGGCGTCTCGCGCGTCAGCCGCGCCGCCATGTCCTGATAATATTCCGGATGGCCCTTGCCGACGTCCGAGCGCGTCATGCGCACCTCGGCGCCGAGCGCGCGCAGATGGAAGACTTTCTCCTGTGCCATCTTGTCGGGAATGACGAGCAGCAGGCGATAGCCCTTCTGGGACGCCACCAAGGCCAGGCCGAGGCCGGTATTGCCGGCGGTCGCCTCGATCAGCGTGCCGCCCGGCTTGAGGCTACCGTCGCGTTCGGCTGCTTCGATCATCGAGAGCGCGATGCGATCCTTGATCGAGCCGCCCGGATTCTGGTTCTCGCATTTGAGAAACAGGCGGCAGGGGCCAGTATCGAGCCGGCGGGCCTCGACCATCGGCGTGTTGCCGATCATCTCCAGGACGCTGCGGAAGGCGGGCATGGCGACACCTTGATCGGCGGTTGTTCTCCGGCCCGCGAGCGGCGCCGGCGGAGATCCTTGACCTTAAGGGTGGGCGATCGGGCGTCCGAGCGCAAGGGCGGCCGGGAGCCGTTCAATCGCGACGTTGGGCGAGGCTCAGACCGTCACTTCGCTTCTTCGATCGAGCGGCTGCTCAGGAGGCGGCAGGGGAATCCGGCGCCCTGGAGCTTGGCGACGATGTCGCGCACATGCTGAGCATTGCGGGTCTCGATCACGGCATCCACATCGGCGCGCTTGACCGGGAGGTCGTAGAACATGCGCTGGTGATGGATCTCGATGATGTTGCCGCCGCAATCGCCGATCGCGCGGGCGACGGCGGCGAGAACGCCCGGCTGGTCCGAAATCTCGACGCGCAATGTGATCACACGGCCGTCGCGCACCAGCCCGCGCATCAGCACCTGGGACAGCATGCGCGCATCGATATTGCCGCCGCAGATGACGGTGGCGACCTTGCGTCCCTTGAAGCGCCCGCCATGAGCGAGGAGGGCCGCCAGTCCCGCGGCACCGGCACCCTCGGCCACGAGCTTCTGGGATTCCACCAGAAGCTGGATCGCGCGCTCGATCGCATCCTCGTCGACCAGGAGGATGTCGGAGACCAGATCCTTGATGATGGCGCGGGTGAGATTGCCCGGCGACTTGACCGCGATGCCCTCGGCGATGGTGGCGCCCCCGGCGAGCGGCTTGTTCGAGCCGCGCACCGCCTCATACATCGAGGGATAGAGCGCGGCCTCGACCCCGACCAGCTCGATCGCGGGCTTGAGGGCCTTGAGCGCGGAGGCGATGCCGGCGATCAGGCCGCCGCCGCCGATCGGCACCACCACGGCATCGAGGTCGGGCCAATCCTCCATGAGCTCGAGGCCGATCGTGCCCTGGCCCGCGACGATCTTGGCGTCGTCATAGGGATGGACGAAGATCAGCCCCTCACGCTGCGCCAGCTCGCGCGCGAAGACGGCCGCGGAATCGATGCCGTCGCCTTCGAGCATGACGCGGGCGCCGAAAGCGCTGGTCCGTTCGACCTTGGTGAAGGGCGTGCCGCGCGGCATGATGATGGTGGCGGGAATGCCGAGGCGCTGTGCGTGATAGGCGACGCCCTGTGCGTGATTGCCGGCCGACATGGCGATGACGCCGGCCTTGGCTTCGGCGGCGGTGAGGCTGCTCAGCTTGTTATAGGCGCCGCGATCCTTGAAGGAACCGGTGAATTGCTGGTTCTCGAGCTTGAGCGTGAGGCGCGCGCAGCCGGTCGTCTCGGCGAGCCGCGGCGAATCCACGGCGGGTGTGCGCACCACATGGCCGGCGATGACCGCGGCCGCGTCGCGGATATGCTCGATCGTCACGCTCATGATGAAAATCCTAGGGCCCGGCCGGCTTCAGGGTCAGCTTGCCGCCGGCATCGTCGCCGACGATAGAGAGAGTTCCGCCGTCGCGCCAGAGGGGCAGGAGATCGCCATAATGCGGCGACAAGGGGTTCCCCGACTGGCCGCCGGCGATGACGAAGCGGGCGGCGTCGAGATCGGCCAGGTCATAGACGCCGCGGAATCCGGCGCCATGGATATGCGGAAAATCGTTGGGCGCCCGCCGCATGTCGGGGGAACCGCGATCGAGAGTGTCGTCGCCGCCGCCGGTCACCATCGGCCGGCTGGTCAGATCGGAGAGGATGGGCACATAGCGGAACAGCAGGTGGCCGAAGGGCGCGATATGGGTGCGTCCCCAGCGCCAGTCGGCGGGCTTGTCGCCGAAGCGCTTGGTCAGGACGGCGATCGTGTCGGCGAAGCTCGAGCGCACGATCTCCTCGCAGCCTTCGACCGCCGGCGTCACCGGATCGTCGCACCATTGCCGATCGGCGGGATTGGGGCCGAACATCACGCGATCGATGGTCGCCATGTTCCACCAGGCCCAGCTCGAATAGAGATCGCCCAACTCGTCCTTGAAGAGCTTCTGGCTGAGGATCGTGACCCAGGCGGCGAAGATGGTCGGCTCCGGGCGATCGGGCGCCATGCGATAATCCCAATCCGACAGAAGATGACGCGCCGCAATGGTCGCGATCGACCGGTTCGCGGCGCCGTCGTCGAGCATCGGCAGCAACTTCGGCAGCAAGGCGCGCGCGGCCGGCGAGAGCATGTCCATCTGGATCGCGGTCATGTCGGCGGGCGTGAAGAGTCGCTGGGGATCGGACAGCAGCTCGCGGATACGATCGACGCGATAGGAGGAATCGAAGCGCGCCGCGAGATGGGGCTGATAGCCTGGCGGGCGCACATCGTTGTTCGCCGTCGCCAGCAGCCCGTCGGCCGGATCGACCGATTGCGGCAGCTCGCGGGTCGGCAGGAATCCGGTCCAGTCATGATCGCCGGTCCAGCCCTCCACCGGCAGCTGGCTGAAATGATCCAGGGTCTTGCGCACCGGCACGCGGCCCGCGGCGATGAAACCGATATGGTCCTGGTCGGCATAGACGATGTTCTGCACCGGGCAATCGAACCGATCGAGCGCGGCGCGGAACGAGGCCGCATCGGCCGCGTGATTCATCAGCCAGAAGGCCTCGGGGGTTTGCGCGCCGGGCGCGAGACAGGCCCAGCCCAGCGCCACCATTTCATCCGGCTCGGCGATGGCGGCCTTGGCGCGGCCGATGTCGGAGATGATGGGGCCATGGCGCGTCTCGCGCACCGTCAGGATCTGGTCCGGCTCGTCGCGAACCTTGATCACCTCGTCTCGGGTGACGAAGGGTTTGGGACCGTCCGGCGTGAGATAGGAGCCTGGCGCACCGGGCGCCGGCTTCTCCAGGAACAGGTCCTGATTGTCCGCCATGGTGGTGGTGAAGCCCCAGGCGACATGGGCGTTGTGACCGAGGATGACGAAGGGCACGCCGGGCGCCGAAGCGCCGGCGACATGCAGGGTCGGTGTCTCGATGCGGACCAGATACCAGTAGCCTGGCAGCGAAAGATCCAGATGAGGATCGTTGGCGAGGAGCGGCTTGCCGCTGGCGCTGCGCCTGCCGGCAAGGACCCAATTGTTCGAGGCCCCCGGCATGGCGGGCAACAGCGACAGATCGCCCAGCGCCGATTGCCAGGAGGCGGGTGAACCGAGATCGGCGCTGCGCAACGCCGGCGGCTGCGACGGCCACAGCGATTCCAGTGCCGAGGGCGAAAGCCGGCGGGCCAAGGCGGCGCGCAAGGCCTCGTCGGTCC
>NZ_JBOHKS010000324.1:0-7377 GCF_050729195.1 Hypericibacter sp. | reverse complement strand
GCGTCACATGGGCCAGCGCATGGGCGGGCTCGAGCGCGGGGATGATGCCCTCGGTGCGGGCACAGAGCTGGAAGGCGTCGAGCGCCTGCTGGTCGGTCGCCGAGACATAGTTCACGCGGCCCGAATCATGCAGCCAGGCATGTTCCGGACCGATGCCCGGATAATCCAGGCCGGCCGAGATCGAATGGGCGTCGATGATCTGCCCGTCTTCGGTCTGCAGCAGATAGGTGCGGTTGCCATGGAGCACGCCGGGCTCGCCGCCATTGAGCGAGGCGGCATGCTTGCCGGTCTCGATGCCGAGGCCGGCCGCCTCGACGCCGTCCATCTTCACGGTCGGATCGTCGAGGAAGGGATGGAACAGCCCCATCGCGTTGGAGCCGCCCCCGATGCAGGCCACCAAACTGTCCGGTAACCGTCCCTCGGCCTTCTGCATCTGCTCGCGCACTTCGCGGCCGATGATCGACTGGAAGTCGCGCACCATCGCCGGATAGGGATGCGGGCCCGCCACCGTGCCGATGATGTAGAAAGTGTTCTCGACATTGGCGACCCAGTCGCGCAAGGCGTCGTTCATCGCGTCCTTCAAGGTCGCGGTGCCGCTCTTGACCGGCTTTACCTCCGCACCCAGCAGGCGCATGCGGAACACGTTGGGCTTCTGCCGTGCGATGTCGGTCTCGCCCATATAGACGGTGCAGGGGAGATTGAAGAGCGCGGCCACCGTCGCGGTCGCCACGCCATGCTGGCCCGCACCCGTCTCGGCGATGATGCGGGTCTTGCCCATGCGCTTGGCCAGCAGGATCTGGCCCATGCAGTTGTTGATCTTGTGCGCGCCAGTATGGTTGAGCTCGTCGCGCTTGAAATAGATCTTGGCGCCGCCGAAATGGCGCGTCAGCCGCTCGGCAAAATAGAGCGGGCTCGGCCGTCCGACATAATGCTCGAGGTAATAGGCGAGCTCGGCAGCGAAGCTCGGATCGCGCTTGGCCGTCTCATAGGCCTTCTCCAGCGCCAGGATGAGCGGCATCAGGGTCTCGGCGACATAGCGTCCGCCATAGATGCCGAAATGGCCGTGCTCGTCGGGGCCGGCGCGATAGGTATTGAGACTGGTCAAAGCGGTCCTTGCGGGTTCGGGGCGTGTGCCGGCCCAGGCTCCGGGCCAAGCGCGGCAATGAACCATAAGCCGGCCCCTGCGGTCAAAACAATGCGCGGGGCGCCTCGGAAACTAAAAAGACGCGCCGGATCAGTAGTTTGAAATCTCTTCACCGCCTCCTTGAGGAAGAGGCCTGCTGCTGTTTCCTGTCATGCCCGGACTTGATCCGGGCATCCAGTCTTGCCGGCCCTGGATCGCCGGGTCGAGCCTGGCGATGACAGCAGAAAAACGTCGAGAGGAGCAAGAATCACAGCGTCTTGGCCAGCGCCAGCAGCGCCTTGATCTTGGCGGGGTTCTTGAGGCCGGGGCGGTCCTCGACGCCGGAGGCGAGGTCGACGCGCCGGGCGCCGGAGATCGCGACCGCCTCGGCGAGGTTGTCGGGACCGAGGCCGCCGGAAAGCATCCAGGGCTTACTCCAGTCATGGCCCTGCAGCAGCCGCCAGTCGAAGGAGATGGCATTGCCGCCCGGCAACGCATCCTTCATCGAAGACGGCGGCTTGGCGTCGAACAGCAGCCGGTCGGCGACCGCCAGATAGGCATCGGCGACCGCCAGATCCTCGGCGCGCGCGACCGGGATCGCCTTCATCACGGGCTTGCGGAACCGCGCGCGGATCGCGGCGACGCGCGTCGGGTCCTCCGAGCCATGGAGCTGCAGCATGTCGAGCGGCACGGCGGCCAGCAGCGTCGCGATCGCCTCATTGTCGAGATCGACGATGAGACCGACGCGCTTGACCGAGGCCGGCACGGTGCGCGCGAGAGCGGCCGCCGCGTCATGCGTCAGGAAGCGCGGGCTCTTGCGATAGAAGTTGAATCCGACCAGCCCGACGCCGCCCTCGACCGCCGCCGCCAGCGCCTCGGCACTGTTGATGCCGCAAATCTTGACCTCGATCGCCATGATGCTCCTCGGGCGGAAACGCGAAATCTCTTGTCAGACGGTCAGCGATCCGCGCGAACGGCCTTTGAGAATGGATTGGAAGGCGAACGCGAAGATGCCGGCCGAGACCGCGATGTACAGGAAATTCAAAACCAGAAAGATGAACTGGCTGGCATAGGGGGCGGCCGCGAAGAGTCCGAGATGGTCGATCACGATTCCCAGCAACACCAGCAGCAGAAGGCAAGGCAACGCCACCAGAATCTGGGTGGCGAGGAGCCGCGCCGCAAGCCGCCCGCGCAGGCCCAAGGCCTCGCGCAGCCCGAAGGGATGATCGAGGGCGGCTGCGGGCAGCAGCAATGTCAGCCGCACCATCACGAACAGATAGATCACCGCCAGGATCAGCGCGGCGATGCGGGTGATGGCGGACTGGCCGAAGATCGCCAGCACGAAGAAGAACGCCAGCATGCCGGCGAAGGCCGGAATCAGCACGATCGCCGCCGCCCGCAGCAGATAGCGGGTCTCGCGAACGCCCCATTGCAATCCGAATCCGGCGACGGCATTGCGTCCCAGCAGCAGGCTCCGGGTCCAGTTGACGCCGAACAGCGTGCTGAAGACGAGATAGGCGAGATAGGTCAGGAATGCCGCCAGCATGGTCTGACTCGAGGGTGGCGTCGCCCCGGTCGGATCGATGTCGATCCTCAATCCGCTCCAGACCAGCAGCAGCTCGGCAATGAACATGCCGATCGCCGGCAGGATCGCGAGGCGCAGGAACAGATCGGTGTCGCGCAGCCCGAGGACGCTGTCGCGAATCAACAGCGCCGGGTTCAGATCGGGTCCATCGCGGCGGTTTGGACTGTTGCCCAGGGGGCCATGGGTCACGCCCCGGCTCCCTTGTCGAAACCCTTGGCGATTTCCTGCGCGATCGAGCGCGCGGCCGCACGCGGATCGGGGGCACCGGTGATGGGCCGTCCGACCACGAGATAATCGGCACCCTGACGGATCGCATCCGCCGGTCCCATGATCCGCTTCTGGTCCTGCGCGGCCGACCAGGTCGGGCGGATGCCCGGCACCACCAGCTTGAAGTCGGGGCCGCATTCGGCACGCAAGCTTGCGACCTCGCGCGCCGAGCAGACCACGCCGTCGAGGCCCGATTTTTGCGCCAGCACCGCCAGGCGTTTGACTTGGTCGGCGGTCGAGCCATGCTGGCCCACCGCCGAGAGATCGTCGTCGCTGAGGCTGGTGAGCACGGTCACCGCCAGCAGCAGCGGCTTGGGCTTGCGCGCCTTGGCCGCACCTTCTGCCGCAGCCGTGGCCGCCGCCTCCATCATGGCGCGTCCGCCCGAGGCATGGACGTTGAGCATGAAGGGCCCCAGCGCCGCCGCCGCGCGAACCGCGCCCGCGACCGTGTTGGGAATGTCATGGAATTTCAGATCGAGGAACAGCTTCGCGCCGGCCGCCAGAATCTTGGCGACGCCCTGCGGACCGTGGGCCGAAAAGAATTCGAGCCCGAGCTTGAGGCCGCCGCAGGATCCCGCCAGCGAACGGGCCAGCCTGACGGCGCCGTCGAGCTCAGCGGTATCGATCGCGACCAGAAGACGATCCTGCGACATCATCGATCCTCATTCTTCAATCAGGGCCCCGCTTTTACCCCGCGGGAGGTGGCGCTGTCATGACCGCGCGGGTGGGAGAGGTCGGCGCTGAGCGGATGGCAGCCCGGCATCCCGGGCGTAGCGCCTGTCAGGGCGAGGGCAGGGGCGGTCGCGGGCTCTGGGTAGCCAGCGCCGTGCCGGTCGTGCCGGACGCCGCGGTGGGCCCCTGGCGCTTCTTCAGATCGGCGATCTCGGCCGCCTGATGGCGTGTCTCCTGCCGCAGCCGCCGCGCCTGCTTCCGGACGCGCCCGCCGGCGACCCAGGCGACCAGGCCGCCCAGGAGGAATCCCAGCAGCAGGCTGCCCAGCACCACCAGATAGATCGGAAGATCGATGGTGGCATCGAACGGCCAAAGGGTCAGCCCGATCGGACCCCGGTTCGACAGGGCGAAGATCAGGATCACCAGCGTGACCGGCAAGGTGATGATAAAAGAAAGTCGTTTCACGGTGTTATCGCCAATCCGTGGCGCCACCTTCGCGGTTTTCGAGAGGTTCTCCCGGAAATCCCGCTCAGGATCAGGCCCGCTTCATGCGCCGACGAGGCCCGAGGTCCGGAAGGCCGGCTCAGATCACTCGCCCTTGCCGTTGAGCCGTTCGCGCAACTGCTTGCCGGTCTTGAAGAAAGGAATGACCTTGCGGGCCACCGACACGGTATCGCCCGTGCGCGGATTGCGGCCGACCCGGGCTTCACGCTGCTTGACCGAAAAGGCCCCGAAGCCGCGCAATTCCACACGATCGCCGCGCGACAACGCGGTCGTAATCTCTTCGAAGATGGCACCCACGATGCGCTCGACATCGCGGTGATAAAGATGCGGGTTCATCTGCCCGATCTTCAGGATCAATTCTGATTTGGTCATGGCCTTATGCTTCCCCTGGCATTGGCCTCGCGTCCGACCCGCCCCTGCGAGATTTGGCCCACCGTCGGGGGACAAATCGAGCGTGCCAAAACAGGGCGATGCCCGTCAAGGCTAAGTCGCTTGGATTTCTTCTATTTTTCGTACTTTTGTCGATTTCGGGGAAATTGGGACAGCAATCGGGATCGTCAGGCTGTCCCTATCCTCAGGGGAAACCCCGAGCCGGGCCGGGCGATGTCCCAGTACAATGCCGGGGTCGGGGTGGCCGTTGGCGCCCCGGGCCTCCTTCAGGCATGAAAAAGGCCCGGATTTCCGCCAGATGGCGGGAATCCGGGCCTCTGAAACAGCCAGTCGGCCCGGCTTCGAACCCTGGATCCAGGGTCCGAAGCCGAAAGCCAGGGCTTACTCGTCCTTCTTGGTCTTCCGGGTGCGCTCGGCATTGGCCTTGTTGATCGCGGCACCCAGGATGTCGCCCAGCGACGCGCCGGAGTCCGAGGAGCCGTAGTCGGCCAGCGCCTGCTTGTCTTCCTCGACCTCGCGCGCCTTGATCGACAGCGAGATCTTGCGGCTCTTGAGGTCGACCGAGGTGACCTTCGCATCGACCTTCTCGCCGACGGCGAAACGGTCGGCGCGCTGCTCGCTGCGCTCGCGCGCCAGGTCCGACTTGCGGATGAAGGCCGAGAGGCCGTCGCCGACCGAAACCTCGAGGCCGTTTTCCTGGACCGCGGTGACGGTGCAGGTGACGACGTCGCCCTTGTTGATGCTGGAGGCGGCGGTTGCGAAATTATCCGAGCCGAGCTGCTTGATGCCGAGCGAGATGCGCTCCTTCTCGACGTCCACGTCGAGCAGCTTCACCTTCACCATGTCGCCCTTCTTGAAGGCCTTGATGGCCTCTTCGCCGGGCTGGTTCCAGTCGAGGTCGGAGAGATGCACCATGCCGTCGATATCGCCCGGCAGGCCGACGAACAGACCGAACTCGGTGATGTTCTTAACTTCGCCTTCGAGCTCCGAGCCGACCGGATGCTTGTCGAGGAAGGTCGACCACGGATTCTCGAGGCACTGCTTGAGGCCCAGGCTGATGCGGCGCTTCTGCGGATCGACATCGAGCACCATCACTTCGACTTCCTGCGAGGTCGAGAGGATCTTGCCCGGATGCACGTTCTTCTTGGTCCAGCTCATCTCGGAGACATGGACCAGGCCTTCGATGCCAGGCTCGAGCTCGACGAACGCGCCATAGTCGGTGATGTTCGAGACGCGGCCCTTGAACTTGGTGCCGACCGGATATTTGGTCGCCACGTTCTCCCAGGGATCCGCCTCGAGCTGCTTCATGCCGAGCGAGATGCGCTGGGTCTCGGGATTGAAGCGCACGACCTGGACCTGCACGGTCTGGCCGATATGGAGCGCCTCGGAGGGATGATTGATGCGCTTCCAGGCGATGTCGGTCACATGCAGCAGACCATCGACGCCGCCCAGATCGACGAAGGCGCCGTAGTCGGTGATGTTCTTGACCACGCCCTGCAGCACCTGGCCTTCCTTGAGGCTGGCGACCAGCTCGGAACGGGCTTCGGCGCGGCTCTCCTCGAGCACGGCGCGGCGCGACACGACGATGTTGCCGCGCGAGCGATCCATCTTGAGGATCAGGAAGGGCTGCGGCGAGCCCATCAGCGGACCGGCATCGCGCACGGGACGGATATCGACCTGGCTGCCCGGCAGGAAGGCCACGGCGCCCGAGAGATCGACGGTGAAGCCGCCCTTGACGCGACCGAAGATCACGCCGGTGACGCGCTGGTTTTCCTTGAAGGACTTCTCGAGGAGCTGCCACGCTTCTTCGCGGCGCGCTTTCTCACGGCTCAGCATCGCCTCGCCGTTCTTGTCTTCCATGCGCTCGAGATAGACTTCGACCTCGTCGCCGATCTTGATATCGAGGCGCGCGCCGGCGCTGGTGAATTCCTTCAGCGGCACGCGGCCTTCGGACTTCAGACCGACATCGATCAGCGCGACGTCGTTCTCGATGCCCACGACGCGGCCCTTGAGGACGCTGCCCTCGAGGCCGGCGCCGCGCCCGAGCGATTCGTCGAGCAGAGCGGCAAAATTTTCCTTTGGCATTGTTTCGCCAGCGGTGGCTGTACGAGCCATGGTGTTCGGTATCCTTTCGTCTTTCGCTATCCCGGCCAGCCGGTTGGTTCCGGCGGTCTTGGCAACGAACTGGGTTGTGCCGCGAAACGCCCTCGGCTCGGCCGCGAGGAGGGCATCGGACGGCGGGTTACAACGATGGAGTTCCGCCGAGGAACGGATCAGTCGAGGCGAGACCCGATGAAGGTCAGCGCAGCGGCAAGGGCGCCGTCTGCGTCAAGCTTGGTCGTGTCGATCTCGAAAGCGTCCGGCGCCTTGGCCATCGGCGCCACTGAACGGCTGCGATCCTGCTGGTCACGCCGTTCCATGTCCTCCAGAACGCGCGCATATATAATGGCTTCGCCCCGATCCAGCAACTCTTTATGGCGCCGTTTGGCGCGGGTTTCGAGGCTGGCGTTCACGAAAAGTTTCACTGGGGCGCCGGGGCAGATCACGGTGCCGATATCCCGCCCGTCGATGACCGCCCCCGGGGCCGGGCGGCCCTGCTCGTCGGTCGGGGCGGCCGCGAAGCGGCGTTGCAGGTCCAGGAGGGCCTGCCGGACCCCCGGGATCTTGGCGACCGCCGAGGCCGCCCGGCTGGTGGCTTCGCTGCGCAGCTCGGGATCCGGGGTCAGGTCGGCCGAGGTCAGGGATTGGGCGGCGGCGACGGCCGCGGCCTCGTCGGCGGGGTCCTGGCCTGCGCGCAGCAGCCGCAGGCCCACCGCGCGGTAGAGCAGCCCGGTAT
>NZ_JBOHKS010000323.1:0-5057 GCF_050729195.1 Hypericibacter sp. | reverse complement strand
CTCGAGCCCGCGGCCGCGCATGACCGAGAGGAAGTGGTCGCGGCTTTGCGGTAGGTCCAGCAGCACCAATGGCTCCTCGACCAGATCGGCCAGCGCCACCGCCTTTCGCGGCGCCAGGCGATGGCGGACCGGCAGCATCACATAGAGCGGCACCTCGGCCAGGGTCTCGAAGGCGAACTCCGGCCCGAGCCCGAGATCATAGGTCAGGGCGAGATCGAAGCGGCCGCGGCGCAAGCCTTCGAGCAACCCCGCCAGATGTTCCTCGCGCACCCGCACGGTCATGTCGGGGAAGCGGCCCTTGAGCGCGCGCAGCATGCCGGGGATGCGCATCGGCGCGAAGGTTTGGAAGCAGCCGAGCTCGATCTCGCCGCCGGGCCGCTGGCTCAGATCAAGCGCGCCCTGGCGCAGCTCTTCGGCATGGGCCAGCAGATCCGTGGCCTCGGTCTGGAGCCGGCGCCCCGCCGGCGTCAGCGACAGGCCCTGGGCATGATGGCGCAGGAACAGGTCAAGGCCGAGACTCTCTTCGAGCTCGGCCACGGCGGCCGACACCGAGGGCTGCGAGATGTTGAGCTGGCGCGCGGCGGCCGTGATCGTGCCGGTCTCGGCGGCCGCCACGAAGTAGCGGAGTTGCTTGAGGGTGAAAGTCATAGGGAAATCCTATGCAATTCGAAGAAAAATAATATTTCCCCTTTACCGGGCCCGGGTCAAGAATGAGGCCACCCGCGCGACCAGCCACGCGGATCTCCCAGACAATCGACGAAACGACGGGGACAAGATGATCAGGACCGGCGAGCAATATCGTGAATCGCTGCGCGACGACCGTGCGGTCTGGATCAATGGCGAACGTGTCAAGGACGTGACGCGCCATCCTTCCTTCAAGCCGATCGTCGACGCCCGGGCGCGCATCTATGACATGGCGCATGACAACCGGCTCGCCTCGGTCATGACCTATACCGACGACGAGACGCACGAGACCAACTGCATCGGGTACAAGCTGCCCCACACCCAGGACGATTGGCAGGCCAAGCGGCGCGCGGTCGACACGGTGATGAAAGATCTCGGCGGCGTGGTGATTCGCGTCGGCGACGAGACCATCGGCGAGATGTGGTCGCTCTATGACGGCCAGGACGTGCTGCGCGAGGTCGATCCGCGCTTCGCCGACAACATCAAGAACCATATCTGGAAGGCGCTGCGCTCCGACACCTTCCACGTCTCGGCCAATACCGACCCCAAGGGCGACCGGTCCAAGCGGCCCCAGGACCAGGACCCCGATATGCTGCTGCATGTGGTGAAGGAGACCGATGCCGGCATCGTGGTGCGCGGCGCCAAATACGAAACCGCGGCCGCCTATTCGAACCAGGCCTTCGTCAAGCCGACCATCGCCAACTGGGGCGACGACAAGCTCTCGGATTATGCGGTGGGCTTCATCTGCGAGATGAACCGGCCCGGCATCAAGCATATCTGCCGCAGCGGTTTTGCCGGCCGCGCCCCGGCGCGCGACTATCCGATCGCGAACAAGTTCGACGAAGTCGACACGCTGCTGATCTTCGATAATGTGCTGATTCCCTGGGAGGACGTGCTGTTCTACCGGCATACGCGCGCCGCCTCCTTTATCCGCGGCACGCTGCATCGCTACAGCGCCTTCCCCTTCGTGCTGCGGCTGCTCTATATCGCTGACATGATGATCGGTGCCGCCCTCTTCAATGTGCGCCAGACCGGCCTCGACCAGCAGCAGGCGGTGCGCGAGAAGCTGGCGCTCCTGGCCTGCTACCGCGAGACCATCAACGCCCATATGACGGCGGCGATCGCGCTGGCCGAGAAGAGCCCGGCGGGCCTGCTGATGCCCAATCAGTCGCTGCTCTATACCGGCCGCGTCCATGCCTGCTCGAAGCTGCCCGAGATGATGCATCTCGCCCGCGAGCTTTGCGGCGGCCAGATCTGCGTGACGCCGGATTCCGCGACCTTCGACCATCCGGACACCAAGCCCTGGATGGACAAGTTCTATCACGTCAACGAGTACTGGGTGGCCGAGGACCGGCGCAAGCTTTTGGCCTTCGCCCGCGACCTGCTCAACTCCGACTATGCTGGTCACCGCGTGACCTTCGAGCTGTTCGCACAGTCGCCGCCCTTCGCGCATTTGAATGCCGTCTATATGAATTTCGGCTGGAACGGGCCACTGGACTTCGTGCGTAAAGCGGCCGACCTGTCCGACCGGGTGATGGAGCAGGGCAAAAAGAAGCCGGCCTGACGCCGGCCGATCGATCGAATTGACGACGACCTCCGGATCACCCGGCAGCCTCGCTGCCGGGTGATCCGGGTTGCGTTTGCTTTGGCAAGAATGGGGCATGGGTAGGGACGGGGCATGAAGCTGGCGGTTTATCAGGGGACCGGCGACTTCCTCGACAAGATGGCCAATCTCGCGCGCATGGATCGGCTGGCGGCCACCGCGGTGCGCCAGGGCGCGAGTCTGCTCATGCTGCCCGAGATTTACCTTTCCGGTTACAATCTAGGCGATGACTGCGCCCGCATGGCCGAGCCTGCAGACGGCGCCTCGGCGCGCGAAGCGGCGCGCATCGCCAAACATCACGGCATTGCGCTACTTTACGGATATGCCGAGCGCGATGGCGATGCGATCTACAACTCCATTCTTCTCGTCGGTGCGGACGGCAAGCCGCTCGCGAACTACCGCAAGGTCCATCTGTTCGGCCCTGAGGAGAAACGGCTGTTCGAGCCGGGCAAGGACTATGTTATGGCGACGCTGAACGGGCTTACGATCGGCCTCGCCATCTGTTACGACGTCGAGTTTCCCGAATTCATTCGCACGCTGGCGCTTAAGGGTGCCGATCTCATCGCCGTGCCGACCTGCCTGACACCGCCCTATTGGGAGATTCCGACCTCGATCCTGCGGGCGCGCGCTTATGAGAATCAGATCTTCCTCGCCTACGCCAACCATTCCGGCGCCGAACGCGAGCTGAGCTATATCGGCATGAGCGCGATCGTCGGGCCGGACGGCAAGGATATCCAGCGCGCCGGCAGCGAAGGCGAGGCCCTGTTGGTGGCGGAGATCGATCCCGCGGCTTACGCGGAATCGAGGGCGCTCAACACCTATCTCGCCGACCGCAGACCCGCCCTCTATGGTGCGGTCGCCGCGGCCGGCGCGACGACGACACAATCCCCACCACAAAAAAGGACCGCCATCGCACGGCGGCAGAGGAGGAGACGATGAGGCGCATATTGACGGGCGTGATCACGGCGGCAGCCCTCGGGCTTTCGGTGGCCGCGGCCAAAGCAGAACCGTTTGAGATCGTGCATACCACCTGGGTCGGCTACGGCCCGCTCTATCTGGCGCAGGATCTCGGCTACTTCAAGGAAGAGGGCGTCGAGGTCAAGCTCACCACGATCGAAGAGAAGACCCTTCAGATGGCTGCGATGATGTCCGGCCAGGCGGCAGGCGCACTCGGCACCGTGGACGAGTTCCTGCTTTATATGAACAAGGATGTCTGCCTGAAATATGTTTTCGCGCTCGATGAATCGGCCGGTGGCGACGGCATCATCGTCAGCAAGGGCATCGACAAGCTGGAGGATCTGAAGGGTAAGCAGGTTGCCTTCAACGAAGGTTCGGTGTCGCAATTCTGGTTCAATGTCGTGCTCAAGAACCACGGCATGAAGCAGGAAGACATCGAGATGGTGAACATGACGCCGGATGACGCGGCGGCGGCTTTGATGGCGGGTCGCGTGCCGGCAGCCGTGACCTGGGAGCCGCATCTGACCGAAGCCCGCGGTACAGCGGGCTCCAAGGTGCTGATCGACAGCTCGACCACGCCCGGCGTGATCACCGACGTGATGGCGGTCCAATGCAGTACCGCCGAGAAACGCGCTGACGACATCAAGGCGATCATCCGCGCCTGGAACCGAGCGGTCGATTATTGGAAAGCCAATCCCGACAAGGCGAACGCGATCATGGCCAAGGGCGTGGGCGGCTGGCTCGCCGATCCCGCCGTGTTCGGCGATTCCGTCAAGGGCGTGAAGTTCTTCGACAAGGCGACCAACACGGCCTATTTCGGCACGTCCGACAAGCCGGGCAGCCTCTATGGCATCGTGCAATACGCGATCGACATCTGGGGCGGTCTGAAACGGCTGCAAGTGAGCCCGAAGCCCGCGGACATCATTACCAACGCCTATCTGGCCCAGTAACGTGGCGGATGGGGGACCGCCGGCGGAACCATCGCTGGCTGAGGAAAGGACGAAGACGGGTGCAACCGCCTGGCGGCGGTTCGCCCGTGTCTATCTTTCTCCCAAGGCAGAGATCCCGACCCAGGCCTCGCTCCTGGCGGGATTTCTGTTCGGGGGTTTCATCATCCTGGTCTGGTGCGGGGTCACCTATGGTGGCCTCGCGCCTCCCAATTTCCTGCCGGCACCGCACAAAGTCATCCTGGCCGGCATCCAGTTCACCCAGCAGGGCCGCCTGCCGCGGGACATCTGGGCCAGCGCCCGGGTCGTGCTGCTGGGCTTCGTGATTTCTTCGATCATCGCCGTGCCGCTCGGCATCCTCATGGGCGGATTTCGGATCGTGCAGGCAGCGCTCGAGCCGACCATCAATTTCATCCGCTATCTGCCCGTGACCTCGATGATCCCGCTGCTGATCCTGTGGGTCGGCATCGGCATCGAGCAGAAGGTCTCGGTCATCCTGATCGGTACCTTCTTCCAGCAGGTCGTGATGATCGCCGATGTGGCGCGCCAGGTCCCGCGCGACCTGATCAATGTCTCCTATACGCTGGGCGCCAAACGTGGCCTCGTCGTGACGCGCGTACTGTTGCCGGCGACGTTGCCCGGCGTGGTCGATGCGTTGCGCGTCACTATGGGATGGGCCTGGACTTATCTGGTAGTGGCCGAACTGGTGGCGGCCAATAGCGGCCTCGGCTATCTGAGCCTGCAGGCCATGCGCGGATTTCGGGTCGATGTGATCTTCCTGGCTATTTTCATCATCGGGTTCCTCGGCATGGCGATGGATTTCCTGTTCCGCGCCATTCGCCGCTGGGGCTTGCCTTGGGCGGAAT
>NZ_JBOHKS010000322.1:0-17891 GCF_050729195.1 Hypericibacter sp. | reverse complement strand
GCTGGGTCATGGCGCCAGATCCCTCCCTGTGAGGCCGGCGACGTGGCGCCGGCCTTCCGCTCATTCTGCGGCGATTCCGGTCCATTTTGAGCCGTCCGCGCAGCCCGCGATAGGTGTTCTATTTTCTACAATTATGGAACAAAAGTTTTATTTGGCAATCGGGAAAGCGGCCGGATCGGCCGGGGCCACCCTCTTCAAGGCCGGCGGCGAGGCGAGCCCGACACCTTCCGGGACGCCGGCTTCGCGACGCTTTGCTTGTTGTTGCCGGATTTGGCGCCATCGAAGGCCAAGGCGCCGGGCGCTTCTGCGCCGGGCTTGGCCGCCGCCAGCTTTTGCCCCAGGCCCACGACCAGCGTCACGGCCAGGCACATGGAGGCGGTCAGCGACCGGATGCCATGCAGAGAGGCTTCCTCGACCTCGAAACTGACCGCCGCCAGGGGCGGCAGCGGGCTGAGGGCATTGTCGGTCATGGCCAGAATCTTGACGCCGCGCTCGGCCGCGGCCGCGACCGTATCGAGCGTCTCGGGCGCGTAGGGCTTGTGGCTGATGGCGATCAGAAGATCGCGCGACCCCAGGAGCCGTGCCTGCTCCGCACCCATGCCGCCGATGCCGTCGATCAGATGCGCGCGCCGGCCGAGATGGGTCAGGCCATAGGCGAGATAAGCCGCAATGGGAAAGGATCGACGCTGCGCCACCACCCCGACGATCTCGGCCTGCGCCATCAGTTCGACCGCAACATCGAGATCGGCAGGCGGTATCTCGGCGCGCAGATGCTGCAGAGCCGCGTGATCGGCTTCGACAAAGTGCGCCAGCACATCGCCCGTGAGCGTTGGCACGACGCCTTCGGCCTGGGCCTCGCGGATCCGCTGGCTATAGGTCAGCGCGCGATCGATCAGTCGCGAGCGAAATACCCGCTGCATGTCGCTGAACCCGTCATAACCGAAATGTTTGGCGAAACGGATCAGCGTCGAGGGCTGTACCTTGGCGCGCTTGCCGATGATCGCGACGGTCTCAAGCGCCATCTGGTCCGGCTCGGCGATCGCGAACTCGGCGATCTGGCGCAGCCGCTTGCTGAGCTTGCCATGCTCGGACGAGATCTGAAGCTTGAGCTCGTCGAAGGTTTCCTTGCGTTCCATCGCACCGCCCGCCGGAAGTGGAGCCAGGCGCTTTCACCCCCGGCCACGGCGTCATGATTAGGGCGAAATAAAAATTCTCACAAGCTGGAACGTTTGAAACGACGCGATCGGCAACGCTGGATCGTCAAGGGACGCTGTCGAGCAGATCGGGGCGATGGCAGCGCCGATCCGCTCCGCGGCGGCGGTAATGGCAGTCGGAAGCCGCATTTGCGCAGATTCATTCTCCCATCCCGCAATTCGTTCTCTAATTCCAAATCCCCTGTCTCCACATCCCCTATCGTCATGCGCGAAGATTTCATCGCGTAGGATTCGAGACATGACGCCGTGTTGATAATGAGAGGCCCAGCATTTCCGCCCTGGCGGAAGAAAGGCCGGCGAAGAAATGCCGGCATGCCCGACGATGTCATTGGCAGAGCATCGGCTTTTGGATGCGTCGCAGCGGCTGTCATATTGCGGCTTAGACCGGTGCGTTCCTCGCAACCCGTTCCCTGCCAATAAAAAAATTTCGATTTGCGGCTTGACCGACTCGGGCGACACCCCTTCTTCTTTATATGGGTTGTTAGGATTTACGCTCAGACGTCTGATTCGAGCGGATGAATCCGTGGCCGTCTCAGTTAGCCGGGTGTGCCTTGGGCCGCCTTTGGCCGGCCCGCCAGCATTCCGGAACGATGCAATAGGCCGACGCGTTAAGGGGTTTTGTTAACCACTGCCGCGCATCATTAACCACATCCGGAGGCACTGACGGGACTGACCCGGACGAAGGGCGAGCCGGATAGGGAGCGAAAGGTTTCATGCCCCAGATTGGCGTGACCCTGACGAGACTTCTCCACGGTGCACGAGTGACGCACTCGAGACCGATGAAAGCGCACGGCGACGTAGCGCGGGCGGCCGCGAGCGGCCAAGAAGACCCATCGATCACCCAGACGCGGCAAACGGCACAGCCCTTCGCCACTTGGCCAGCCTGCAGAGCGGCCTTTAGACCGGTGATCTGAGGAGAATCCGAATGGGCGTTGTCGAAAACATCTTTTCGCGTTCCTTGCAGAATTACGAGAGCCGCCGCGAGCACGACATGCCGCTGCTCGATTATCTCGAGCTGTGCCGTGCCGACCCGACCGCGCACGCGACCGCCGCAGAGCGCATGGTCGCCGCCATCGGCGAGCCGGAAGTGATCGACACCGCGAAAGATGCCCGCCTCGGCCGCATCTTCATGAACCGGACCATCAAGACCTATCCCGCCTTCGCCGAGTTCTACGGCATGGAAGAGACGATCGAGCGGATCGTGAACTTCTTCCGCTTCGCCGCTCAGGGCCTCGAAGAGCGCAAGCAGATCCTCTATCTCCTGGGGCCCGTCGGCGGCGGCAAGTCCTCGCTGGCCGAGCGGTTGAAGCTCTTGATGGAGCGCATGCCGATCTATGTGCTGAAAGCCGGCAGCCAGCTGAGCCCGGTCCTGGAAAGCCCGCTCGGCCTGTTCGACCCCGAGCAGATGGGGCCGACCCTCGAGGAGCAGTTCAACATCCCGCGCCGGCGCCTGACCGGTCTCCTCTCGCCCTGGGCGGTCAAGCGCCTGGACGAGTTCAAGGGCGACATCCAGAAATTCAGCGTCGCCAAGGTCTATCCTTCGCGACTGCGCCAGATCGCGATCTCCAAGACCGAGCCCGGCGATGAGAACAACCAGGACATCTCGAGCCTGGTCGGCAAGGTCGACATCCGGATGCTCGAGCTGCACAGCCAGAACGACACCGACGCCTATGCCTATTCGGGCGGCCTCAACCGCACCACCCAGGGCCTGCTCGAATTCGTCGAGATGTTCAAGGCCCCGATCAAGATCCTGCATCCGCTGCTGACCGCGACCCAGGAAGGCAACTATGTCGGTACCGAGAATATCGGCGCCATCCCCTTCCAGGGCGTGATCCTGGCCCATTCGAACGAGGCCGAATGGCAGACCTTCAAGAACAACAAGAACAACGAGGCCTTCATCGACCGCGTCTGCGTGATCAAGGTCCCCTACTGCCTGCGCGTGACGGAAGAGCAGAAGATCTACCAGAAGCTCATCCGCACCAGCGAGCTGGCGGAGGCGCCCTGCGCGCCGGCGACGATGGAAATGCTGGCCCGCTTCTCGGTCCTGTCGCGCCTGCGCGTCCACGAGAATTCCAATCTCTATTCCAAGATGCGCGTCTATGACGGCGAGAGCCTGAAAGAGACCGACCCGCATGCCAAGTCGATGCAGGAATATCGCGACGCGGCCGGCGTGGACGAAGGCATGGACGGGATCTCGACCCGCTTCGGCTTCAAGGTGCTGTCGGCGACCTTCAACTACGACAACACCGAGGTCGGCGCCGACCCGGTCCATCTCATGTACATGCTCGAGCAGGCGATCAAGCGCGAGCAGTTCGCCGACGACGTCGAGAAGCGCTACCTCGAATACATCAAAGCCGATCTGGCGCCGCGTTATGCCGAGTTCATCGGCAACGAGATCCAGAAGGCCTATCTCGAATCCTACAGCGACTACGGCCAGAACCTGTTCGACCGCTATGTCGACTATGCCGATGCCTGGATCGAGCATCAGGACTTCAAGGATCCCGACACCGGCCAGATGCTGGACCGCGAGCTCCTGAACCAGGAGCTCACCAAGATCGAGAAGCCGGCCGGCATCGCCAATCCGAAAGACTTTCGCAACGAGGTGGTGAAGTTCGCGCTGCGCTCGCGGGCGGCCAACAACGGCAAGAACCCGTCCTGGACCTCCTACGAGAAGCTGCGCGAGGTGATCGAGCGGCGCATGTTCAGCCAGGTCGAGGACCTGCTGCCGGTGATCAGCTTCGGCAGCAAGAAAGAGACCGAGACGGCCAAGAAGCACACCGAGTTCGTGCAGCGCATGATGACGCGCGGCTACACGGAGCGCCAGGTGCGGCGTCTCGTCGAGTGGTATATGCGCGTCAAACAAGCCGGGTGACCGGCAGGTAGGCCCATGGATATCATCGACAGGCGGCTCAATCCCCGAGGCAAGAGCCTCGCGAACCGCCAGCGCTTCATCCGCCGGGCCCGTCAGCAGATCGCCGATGCGGTCCGCGAGGCGTCCGGCAAGAGTTCCGTCGCCGATCTCAATGGCGGCGGCAAGATCAAGATCCGCCGCGACGGGATCAACGAGCCGCAGCTTTATCATTCCGGCAAGTCCGGCGAGCACACCCATGTCGTTCCCGGCAATCACGAATATGTCGAGGGCGACCGCATCCCGCGGCCCCAGGACGGCCAAGGCGGCCGCGGCCGCGAGGCCTCGGCGGATGGCGAGGGCGAGGATGCCTTCCAGTTCGTCCTGACCCAGGACGAGTTCCTCGACCTTTTCCTCGAGGATCTCGAGCTTCCCGATCTGCTCCGGAAGCAGCTGAAGAAGGCCGAGAGCTTCCTGCCGCGGCGCGCCGGCTACTCGGTTTCGGGCGCCGCCACCAACCTCAATCTCGTGCGCACCATGCGCAACAGCCTGTCGCGCCGCATCGCCCTCAAGCGCCCGCGACCCGCGGAGATCGCGGCCCTCGAAGCCCAGCTCGATATCCTCGACGAGAGCGAGGAGAATCTCGATCGCCGCCGGGAGCTGGAGCTCGAGCTCAATACCCAGCGCCGGCGCGCCAAGCGCGTGCCCTTCATCGATCCGGTGGATGTCCGCTACAACCGCTTCGAGATGGTGCCCCAGCCGGTCGCCAGTGCCGTCATGTTCTGTCTGATGGACGTGTCGGGCTCCATGACGGAGCATATGAAGGATCTGGCGAAGCGCTTCTACAAGCTGCTCTATCTCTTCCTGTCGCGCCGCTACCGCAATGTCGAGATCGTCTTCATCCGCCACACCCATGTGGCGCGCGAAGTGGACGAGGAGACCTTCTTCAACAGCCGCGAGACCGGCGGCACGGTCGTCTCGACCGTGCTGGAGGAGATGATGCGGGTGCTCCAGGAGCGCTATCCGCGCGACCAGTGGAACATCTACGCGGCGCAAGCCTCCGACGGCGACAATCTCTCCAGCGACAATGCCAAGAGCGCGGCGCTGCTGGAAAAGAAGATCCTGCCGCTCTGCCAGTATTTCGCCTATCTCGAGGTCGGCGACGAGGAGGACGGCTTCAATCTCGGCAGCGAGGTCTGGCGCACCTATGAACGCCTCGACCGCGCCGGCCATTCCATCGCGATGCGCAAGGTGAACAAGCGCAATCAGATCTTCCCGGTGTTCCGCGAGCTGTTCGCCCGCGACCAGCCGGCAAGAAAGGCGGCGTCATGAGTTCCGAGAGCGTCCTGCTCGAAGGCGAGAAGAGCGAGTCGCGCACCCGGTTCGATTGGGATTTCGATTCCCTGCGGCACACTTACGCGCAGATCAGCGAGATCGCGCTGGGCGAGTTCAAGCTCGACACCTATCCGAACCAGATCGAGGTGATCACCGCCGAGCAGATGCTCGACGTCTATTCCTCGATCGGCATGCCGCTGATGTATCTGCATTGGTCCTTCGGCAAGCATTTCGCCCGCGACGAGACGCTCTATCGCCGGGGCCTGCGCAATCTGGCCTACGAGATCGTCATCAACGCCAATCCCTGCATCAGCTATCTCATGGAAGAGAATTCCATGACGATGCAGTCGCTGGTGATCGCGCACGCCGCCTTCGGCCATAATCACTTCTTCAAGAACAACCATCTGTTCCGGCAATGGACCGATGCGGATGGAATCCTCGACTATATGGAGTTCGCCAAGGGCTATATCTCGCGCTGCGAGGCGCGCTATGGCGACGCTGCGGTGGAACGCGTGCTCGACGCCGCTCACGCCCTGATGACCCAGGGTGTCAACCGCTATCCGCGCCGCAAGGTCGGCGGGCTGGGCGAGGAGGAAAAGCGCGTCCAGGACCGCCTCGAGGAGCTGGAGCGGTCCTATAACGATCTCTGGCGCACGGTTCCCCAGAACGGGGCCCGCGACAAGCGCCGCACCACCGAGGCCGAGCGCCGCCAGCTGCTGGGCCTGCCCGAAGAAAACGTCCTCTATTTCCTGGAGAAGAAGGCGCCGCTGCTGAAGCCATGGCAGCGCGAGATCCTGCGCATCGTCCGCCATATCGCGCAGTATTTCTATCCGCAGAAGCAGACCAAGGTCATGAACGAGGGATGCGCCACCATGGTGCATTACGAGACCATGACCCGGCTGCATGAGAAGGGCCAGCTCGGCGACGGCGCCATGGTCGAGTTCCTGAGCTCGCACACCAATGTCGTGCTGCAGCCGGATTTCGACGACCGCCGCTATAGCGGCATCAATCCCTATGCGCTGGGCTTCGGCATGATGCAGGACATCAAGCGCATCTGCCTCACACCCACCGACGAGGACCGGACTTGGTTCCCGCAGTTCGCCGGCAATGGCGATCCGTGGGAGACCCTCAAGGAAGGCTGGGCCAATTACCGCGACGAGAGTTTCATCCGGCAATATCTGAGCCCGGCCCTGATCCGCAAGATGAAGCTGTTCGCGGTGGTCGACGACGGCGTCTCGGATCTGGTGGTGAAGGCGATCCATAACGAGCGCGGCTATCAGACGGTGCGAAGCTCGTTGGCCCGCCAGTTCGACACATCGCAGAAGGAGCCGGAGATAGAGATCGTCGATGTCGATCTCGACGGCGACCGCCGGCTCATGCTGCAGCATCGGGTCTATGACAATGTCCTGCTCGCCGAGGAGGACATCCAGCCGGTGCTGCGCCATCTGGCCGATCTCTGGGGCTACGAGGTGAGCCTCACGGAGATTTCGTCCAGCTCGGATGCGGTGCTGAAGCAGCACACGGCCGGCCCCACCGGCGCGCTCGCCGCCTGATCACCGATCCGCGCCTTCCGACCGGCTTGGGAATGCTTGCCGTAAGGTCCGTCGCGCCTTAGCGTCACGTTATGCAAATTGGGAGCCTTGGCATGACCGCTGACGACCGGAGCGAGCTCGAACCGACCCCCCAGGAACCCGCCGTCCCCTCCCGCCGCCAACTGTTGCAGTTCTTTGGATGGGGATTGCTGCCGGCGGCCGCGGTCGGCTTGGCGAGCTGCGAGGCGCCCACCTACGATTCGAACCGGGGCGTCTTCGTCATGCATCCGAGGAAATGAGACACGCGCCGCCGGCAGGCCGGGGGCGGCCGTCCGCGAGCTAGGCTGCGCTGTCGGGGACGAACATATAGCCGACGCCCCGAACCGTCTTCAGCACCTCGGGACGCTCGGCATTCACCTCGATCTTCTTGCGGATCCGCGCGATGCGGACATCGACGCTGCGGTCGAACACTTCTTCGCCATGGGTATGGGCCAGCTCGAGCAGCCGGTCGCGGCTCAACACGCGGTTGGGATTCTTGGCGAAGGCCACCAGCAGGTCGAACTCCATGCTGGTCATGGCGATCTCCTCGCCATTCGGGTCATAGAGCTTGCGCGACGCCACATCGAGCGTGCAGCGCCCCATCCGGATCTTCTCCATGGCCGCGGTCGGCGTCGCGGCCCGCGTCACGCCGCCGGTGCGCACCCGCCGCAGCACGCTCTTGACCCGCGCCAGCAGCTCGCGCAGGTCGAACGGCTTGGTGACATAGTCGTCGGCACCCATCTCCAGCCCGACGATCCGGTCCACCGTCTCGCCCAGGCCCGTCACCACCACGATTCCGATGCCGCCCTTCGCGCGCAGCTCGCGTGTCAGGGCAAGACCATCCTCACCCGGCAGGTGCAGGTCCATCAGCACGACCTCGATCGATTCGGCGGCCAGAACCTGGCGCATGGCGGCGCCATCGCCGGCGACACTGACGGCAAATCCCTGCATCTCGAAATATTCGCGGACCGTACCTTGCACGTCCGGATCATCGTCAACGATCAACAGGCAGGTCTTGCCGTCCATCCCCTGATCCCACTGGTCTCGTCACCGCCGGAATCGCCGCCGCCCGACACGACATCCATCCCCTCCCGATACCGGATTCCTGAAAACCCGGCATCGAGGCGGGAGGTTCGTTACCGATCGCTGGGCCCGTTCGGCGATTCCAAACTTCCGCCAGAAACGCTGACACATTACCCAAATCCCCTTTCCGATGCACGGCCGGGATTGGAGGGTGACATTATTCCTTGCGGCCGGCCCGGCGGTCGGCCCGGCGGGCCAAAAAGCCCCGATTTTGGCGGCTTGGTCAGCCATCCTGGGGTTTCCGGGGTTTCAGCCTCAACGGTGACGCCAATCATGTCGGCGGGGTGGCCGGGCGGCCGATGTTTCAGGGAGGGCCGAAAGAGCAACCAAACCTGTAACAATCGAAACACGATTTCCGGTTGCCAGACACCATGCTGCAACGCGGGGAGACCAAATTCCTCTCCGACGCGCTGGACCGGGGACGATGACAGACATCGCCACTGGGGGGCCGGCGCCAGACAAGGGAGATCGACATGGCTACTCAAACCAACGACCATATTTTCCAATCGCAGAACCAATACGGCATGGTGTCGTCGCTGATGTCGGGCCTGGAGTTCGCCTTCGGCTGGTTCACGCGCAGCAACGAACGCCAGACGCTGGCGAATCTCGACGAGCGCACTCTGCGCGACATTGGCATCTCGAAAGCCGAGGTCTATCGCGAAGCCTTGAAGCCCTTCTGGCGGAGCTGATGGCGATCGACGGGGCACATGGCCCCCTGACGCCACAGCGGCCACAGCCGCATCTGCCAAACCCTCTTCCTCCCGACCCGAGGAAGAGGGTTTTTCTTTTCGGCCCGGTTTGAATCAGTGGGGCTCGATCAGTGGGCTTCGGTCAGTGGGCCTGCTGCAGCAGATGGCCGACGAAACGGCGCACGTCGTCGGGCGTGAAGGGCTTCTCGAGGCAGGCGGCGCCCGTCTCGGCCAGGAACTCGCCCTGGCGCTGCGATAGCGTATCGCCGGTCAGGAACGCGATCTTTCCGGTCATGGCCGGATAGTCGCGCTGGAGCGCGGCATAGAGACCAGGCCCGTCCAGCACCGGCATCTTCAGATCGCTCAGGATCAGATCGAACGGCCCGGCCTTGAGCTGATTCAGCGCCGCCGCTCCTTGAGACACCATCTCCACCCGATGCCCGAGGTCGGTCAGGATCTCCGCCAGGGTCTCAGCGATTTCCACCTCGTCATCGACCACCAGGATGCGCCGGCCGGGCTCGTTGTCGCGCGACGCCGGCTCCAGGGCAGGCGCCGGCTTGGGCGCCGGCAGGCCCGCCAGCGGCAGCTCGACCGTGAAGGTGGCGCCGCCGCCCGGCGTCTCGCTCGGCGTGATCGAGCCGCGATGGGTGCCGACGATGGTCATGCAGAGCGAGAGCCCGATCCCGGTTCCCTGCCCCGCCGGCTTGGTGGTGAAGAAGGGGTCGAAGATGCGCGAGCGGATCTCGGGCTCGATGCCGGGGCCGTTGTCCGCCACCACCAGCCGCAGCGCCTGGCGCGCCTTGTCGAACCGGGTGGAGATCTTGAGCCGACGGGGCGCCGGCCGCTCGGCCAGCGCCTGCTCGGCATTGACGATCAGGTTGGTCGTGACCTGATGCAGTTGATCCGCGTCGGCCATGAACGCCGGCAGATCCGGCGCCAGATCGAGCGTCAGCTCGACGCCCGAGGTGCGAAGCTGGTAGCCCAGCAGATCGACCGCCATGCCGACGATCGCGTTGAGCTGCACCGGCCGCGCCTCCGGCTCCCGCCGGCGTGCGAGCGCCAGGAAGGTGCGCACGATCTTGGAGCAGCGCTCGGCCGCATAGCGGATTTTCTGGGCGCGGCCGGTGAGGGCGGAATCGCGCGTCGCCTCTTCCAGCAGCAACGCCTGCCCGACCACCACAGAGAGCGGGTTGTTGAGCTCATGCGCCACGCCCGCCAGCAGCGAGCCCAGCGCCGTCAGCTTCTCGCTCTGATGCAGCGCCTCGCGCTGGCGCGCGATCTCGGCTTCGGTCTGCTGGCGCTCGATGGCGCCCGCGATCAGGGCAGCCGCCGTCCGCAGCACATCGATCTCGATCTCGGTCCAGGCGCGCTCGGTGCGGCAATCGTCGAAGCCGAGGAAACCCCACCAGCGCCCGCCCGCCGTCAGCGGCACGGAGAGGAAGGAGAGCGTGCCATGCTCCTCGAACACCTCGCGGGTATAGCCCGAGGTGGCGCTGCGGACGGTCTGGATCACCTCGCCGCGCTGGCGCCGCCGGGCCCAATCGTCGAACTCGTCGTCGTCCGGCGTCTCCGGATCCTTGATCGGCATGTTCTGATAGCGCGGATCGCTGCTGATGGGCTTGAGCGGCGAGACGCACCAGTCATAGCGGCAGCTCTGCACCATCTCGTTGTCGGGGCCTTTATGGGTCTCGAACAGCGTGACGCGATCGACCTCGGCGGCCTTTCCCAGGCGCGCCAGCAGATCCTGGATGCCGGCCTGCCAGTCGCCGCCGCCGACGATGCGCGTGGCGGCATAGCCGATCGTCTCCAGCATCGCCTCGCGGCGCGCCAGCTCGGCCGTGACCGAGCGGCGGTCAGTCAGGTCGCTGGAGGTCATCGCGCTGGCACCTCTGACGTCTCCCTCCCCGGGACTACCCGGGTTCGGCATTCTGCAACCGGCACATGAAGGACGATCCCCGTATTGGTATCCGAGCCGCCAGGGGCCGAGAAGGGCCGATTTTTACCCTCTCCGGAGGCCGTTCGAGTTCCTATATGAATCAAGGGAGGGATCGACCCGATGGAAGGCACCATGCGACCCGATCGACGATTGAAGCTCTCACGCGCCGGGACATTCGGGCTGCTCCTGGCAGCGGCCTTGACCGGTTCGGCCCTGATATCCCCCGCCTCGGCCGAAACGGCGACGCGGCCCGCGGGCACGCATTTTCAACCGCAGATGACGCCGCGCTTCGACAACGGCCTGGTTCCCCCGCTGGGGCCGGGCATCGTTCCGCCGCTTGGGCCGAACATGGTCCCACCCCTGGTTTCCGAAAGCCCCGGGAACGACTTAAACCGGGTCAGACCCCACCGGTTTCCCTTCTTCCCGTTCATTGGCGGAGGCGGCGTCTATGTGAGCCAGCCTCCGGGCGCAGCCGCGGCGCCCTCGCCCGTGGCAAACGCGCCCGCGCTGCCGCCACCGCCCCCCGATTTCGAGCCGCGTCTGGTCTCGCTGAAGCCCTTCGCCCGCCTGCCGGGCGATCCGGCCTCGGTCACGGTGCTGCGCGCGGGCGAGCCGGGAGAGGTGGTGACTTTTGCCGGCACCACGCACTGACGAGACGGCGCAGACGATAACCTCAGGCTATCGCCGCTCCCAGCCTCGGACCGCTTCGAGCGGCTGCGGTTCCTCGCTATAGGGCTCGGGCGACGGTGGCGCCGCGATGGCCGAATCACCGGACGCGCCATCTTTGAGGACGCCGGCGCCGAAACCGCCCGACTGCCGCAGCCAGAGCTTGGCGTAGGCGCCGCCCAGCTCCAGCAGCTGCGCGTGCGTCCCCTGCTCCACGATGCGGCCGTTCTCGAGGATGATCAGGCGGTCCATGCGCGCGATGGTCGAGAGCCGGTGGGCGATGGCGATCACGGTGCGGCCCTTCATCAGCCCTTCGAGCTGCTCCTGGATCGCGCCCTCGACCTCGGAATCGAGCGCCGAGGTCGCTTCGTCGAGCACCAGGATCGGCGCGTTCTTGAGGATCACGCGCGCGATCGCGACGCGCTGGCGCTGCCCGCCCGACAATTTGACGCCGCGTTCGCCGACATGGGCCTCGAAGCCGCGCCGCCCCTGCCAATCCTCCAGCGTCTCGATGAATTCGAGCGCATGGGCCTTGGCGGCGGCGTCGCGGACCTCCGCCTCGGTCGCACCGGGACGGCCATAGCGGATATTGTCGCGGATCGAGCGGTGCAGCAGCGAGGTGTCCTGCGTCACCATCGCGATATGGGCGCGCAGGCTGTCCTGGCTGACCTTGGCGATATCCTGCCCATCGATCAGGATCCGGCCCTGCTCGAGATTGTAGAAACGCAGGAGCAGGTTCACGAGGGTCGATTTGCCGGCGCCCGACTGGCCGATCAGGCCGACGCGCTCGCCGGGCTTGATGTCGAGATCGATGCCATGCAGCACGCCGCGGCTGGTGCCATAGCCGAAATGCAGCTTCTCGAACTGCACATGGCCGGTCGTGACCTTGAGAATGCCCGCATCGGGCGGATCGGGCATCTGCAGGGGCACCGCGATCGAGCGCATGCCGTCCTGCACCACGCCGACATTTTCGAAGATCGCCGTCACGTTCTGCGCGACCCAGCCGGCGATGTTGGCGATCTGCCAGGAGAGCGGCATCGCCATGGCGACGGTGCCGACCGCGATCAGCCCCAATGACCAGAGCCACATCGCCATGGCGGCGGTGCCCACCACCATGAGGATGTTGAGCCCGATGAGGCTGATGCTGAAGAGCGTGATCAGCCGCTGCTGGCGATGGAAGGTGCGGGTATGCTCGTCCACCGCCTCGCGCACGAAATCGTCCTCGTCGCGCGGCTTGGCGAACAGCTTCACCGTCAGGATGTTGGTATAGCTGTCCACCACGCGGCCGGTGAGCGCCGAGCGCACCTCCGACATTTCGCGCGAGCGGTTGCGCATGCGCGGCACGCAGACACGCAGCAGCACCACATAGCCGGCGAACCAGCAGACCACCGGGATCGAGAGCCGCCAATCGTGCGAGGCCAACACCACCAGGGCCGTGCCGCCATAGACCAGGATGTAGAGAACCGCGTTGGTGGTCGCGACAACGCTTTCGCGCAACGCCGGGCCCGTCTGCATGATCCGGTTGGCGATGCGGCCGGCGAAATCGTTCTGGAAGAAGGTCCAGCTCTGGCGCACCACATGCCAGTGACTCTGCCAGCGGATCAGGTTGGTGAGGCCCGGCGCGATCGCCTGGTTGGTGACGAGGTTCTGCAGCAGCAGAGCCACCGGCCGCGCCACCAGCAGCACCCCCGCCATGCCGAGGAGCTGTGGCCAGGCCGCCGTGAAGAAGGTCTCGAAACTGTGAGTCGAGACCAGCGTCACGATCCGGCCGATGAAGATCGGGATCGTGGTGTCGAGCCCGGCGACGGCGATGCCGGTCAGGAACAGGGCCACGACCAGGCCGCGGACCTGGCGCACATAATGCCAATAGAAGGCCGTCAATCCTGACGGCGGGGCCGCGTCGGCCGAGGTCGCCGTCGGGTCGAGCCGACGCTCGAAGAAGCTAAACAGGGACATGGATCAAGGTCTTACAGGGAGTCGCGGCGGCGGAAAAGCGGCAAGATTGCGACTCCGCCATGAGCAAAAGAGCATTGCGCCGAAGGGCTTGGGCGCATTGCAGCTGTTTCACCTTGCGGCAGGCCGACGTGCGCCTTCCGTGGACTCCAGGCGGGCTTAGCTGCTTCTCGGCTCGGAGCCGAGGAAATGCCCGAGCGCCGCCAGCCGCGTGATGCGGTCGCAGATGATCTTGACGGTCGCCAGCATCGGCACCGCGAGCAGCGCGCCGGGGATGCCCCACATCCAGTACCAGAACACCAGCGAGACGATGATCAGCACCGGGTTAAGAATGAAGCGGCGCGCCAGCAGCAGGGGCGTCGCGACCTCGCCTTCGACCAGATGGATGGCCAGATAGATGCCGGTCGGCAGCAGCGCGTGCCAGATCGTGCCGAAGGTCAGGAGACTGGCGAGGAAGATGATGACGATGCCGCAGAGCGGCCCCAGGATCGGAATATAGTTCAGCAGGAAAGCCAGCGTTCCCCACAGGATGGGATCGGGCAGCCCGCAGAAATAGGCGGCGATGCCGGTGAGAATCCCGACGCCGACATTCATCATGCTGATCGTCGCGAGATAGACCGAGATGTTGCTCTCGATCTCCCGCGAGATCTCGACCGCCTGCTTCTTGTTGCTGAGCGTCGGCAGGATCTCGACGAAGCGGCGCAGGAAAAGGTCGCCCGACATGAGAAGGAAGAACAGCAGCACGACCATCGTGCCGAGCCCGACCAGCATGTTCCGGGTGCCGCTGAACAACATGCCGGTCACGCCGGGCGTTGCCAGGGTGACGGGCGTGGCCGAGGAGGACGGGGTTTCGGTGAGATGCTCGATCTGCTTGCTGGCGTTCTCGAGATCGGCGATAGGCTGCTTGAAAATCCGGATCTGTGCATCGAGCCGCGCCAGGCTGGCCGGCACTTTCGCAAGCCAGTCGGACGCGGGGCCCGACAGGGTGAAACCGAGCGCGCCCACCGCGGCGATCACGAAGACGATCATCAGAATGGCCGACACGCTCTTGGGGATGCGGAATTTCGTTCCGAACCGCATGGCCGGCTGGAGCACGAGATAGAGAATGGCGGCAAAAATGATCGGCAGGACGATCTGCCCGGCCAGATAGAGCCCATAGAACAGCAGCAGCATGAAGATGCCCAAGAGCAACAAGGTCTTGGGATCTTCCGGCAACGGCATCGTCTCGGGTACCGCGGCCGGCTCGACAGGTTGCTCCGGCGCAGGAACCGCCCGAGGCTCCTGATCGGAGGAATCCGCGAGCGGCCGGATCGGGGTCAGATTCGTGACGGGAGAGACGTCGTCGGCGCGGCGGCCGGGACGGGCGGCAGATGACCCAGCCTCATCCGCGATGCTCAGCGAAGCACCATCCGGCTGGCGATGAAGCCGACGCCGAAAGCGACCAGGACGGCTGTCAAGGGCCGGGCGGTGATGTGCCCCCGGGCAGCTTCGACCGACACCGCGCCTTGCTCGGACACGGTGTCATACAGATCGTTTGCCCGTTCGCTGAGTTGCGACAGGAGCTGCTCGGCCCGTTCACTCGCGTGATCGACAGCACCGCTCTTGATCTGGCTGACGATGGCGGCGAAATCGGACTTCAAGGCGCCGATATCGTCGATCAGGACATCCAGATCGACCGGGGCCGCGGCCTTGCGCTTTGATTTCGTTGTGCGTTTCATTCTTGAATCCCACTTCGCAAATGGTTGAGGAGGCGGGCTGAAGCCCACCCTGACACGAACCAAACGCTCGCAGGCCTTCCAGGTTCCGGCCGCTTGGCCGAATACCATCGTCATCGAGGCACGAACAAAGTCAGGACCGATACCTCAAATTGCGTCGGGCGGCAGATAGCGTGTCGCCAGCCAGCCGCCATCGACCGGCAGCACGACACCGGAGATGAAATCGGCGTCGGACGAGGCGAGGAAGCAGACCGCAGCGGCGATGTCCTCCGGCTGCCCCACCCGCGGCGCCGGCGTGGTCTCGATCATGGCGCGCCGATACCAGGGGCTGTCGTCGATGAAGCTCTTCGTCATGGCGGTCTCGATGACGCCCGGCGCCACGGCATTGACGGTGATCCCCAACGGCGTCCAATCGGCCGCCAGCTGCCGTGTGAATTGCGCGACCCCGCCCTTCGCCGTCGCATAGAGCGCGGAGTTGGGAAATCCGACCAGCCCGAAGACCGAGCTGACATTGACGACGCGCCCGCCGGGCCGCGTCATCACCTTCAGGCTGTCGCGCGTGAGACGGATGAGGCTGATGAGATTGACCGAGAACAGGGTCGCGATCGTCTCGTCGTCATTGTCGGTGAAGCGTTCGGCCTCGCGATCGATGCCGGCATTGTTCACCAGCACATCGAGGCGGCCGAAGTGCCTCTGGCAGGCCGCGACGATCCGTGCCGGCGCATCGCCGGAAGCGACATCGCAGACCAGCGGCTCGATCCGGGCCTTGCCGGCGCCGGAAGAGACTTCCGCGACCAGGCTCTCGAGCCCTTTCGGGTTGCGATCGACCGCCAGCACGCCCGCGCCCTCCGCGACCATGCGCAAGGCGACGCCTCGGCCGATGCCGCTGCCCGCGCCCGTGACGATGACCGCGCGTCCGTCGAACCTCATGATTCGATTCTCCGTTTGCGAATGAACTCAGGCAATCGAGCCGCCATCGACCGGCAGGCTGATGCCGGTGACGAAGGAAGAGGCGGGGCCGGCGAGATAGAGCACGGCGTCGGCGACCTCCGCCGGCTTGCCGAAGCGCCCCAACGGATGGAAGGCGATGAACTCGCGCTCGCGCTGGGCGCGCGCCGCCGGATCGCCCAGATCCTCGAACACCGATTGCAGCATCGGCGTGTCGATCGAGCCGGGGCAGACGCAATTGACCCGGATGTTCTCGGCCGCATGGTTGCGCGCGAGCGAGCGCGTCATCAGCGTGACCGCGCCCTTCGAGGCCGAATAGGGCCCGAGCAGCGGATCGCCCACCAGCCCCGCCGTCGAGGAGAAATTGACGATGCTGCCCCCGCCCCGCTTTCGCAGCAGCGGCAGGAAATGCTTCACCGTCAGGAAGGTGCCATGGACATTGACGGCGAAGACCCTGAGCCAGTCCTCCTCCGAGCAATCCTCGATCTTGCCGAAGGGCCCGATGATGCCGGCCGCGCAGACGACGATATCGACGCCGCCAAAGGCCGCATCGGCCTTGCGGCTCGCTTCGGCGAGCGCCGCGCTGTCGGTGACATCGAGGCAGCGCGAATGCACGTCGCAGGAGCGGGGTGCTGCGATCGCGTCCCGCGTCGCCGCCAGCCCTTCCTTGTCGCGGTCGACCAGGATCAGGCCGACCGTGCCTTCGCCTGCGAATTTCTGCGCCACGGCGCGGCCGAGGCCCGAGCCCGCACCCGTGATGACCGCGATCTTGCCGGCGAGTGTCTGCATCACGTCCATCCCCATGAGAATTGCGCCGTCCCTTGTGGCACAGCTCCCGCGGCGTGAAAAGCCGGCCTTGGGGTCTTTGACACAGCCTTGTCCGGGAACGCCGGAGCGCCGACCCGCGTTCGGGGGCGCCAAGGGCATGGCCTGCTCGCAACTGACAGAGGAGCTCTTCGCCGGCAGGGCGGCCCCGGCGGACTGAGCAGCGGCGTCTCAGCGCACTGAAACGGTTCGGGCCGACCCGAGCTTGGAAAACGCCAAGCTCGAGCCGGCCCTTGTCGATTCATACCGTCCGAAGCGTCAGCGCGCGTTGCTCTGACGGGTGACGTTGCCCAGCTGCAGCAAGCCCAGTACGAAGATGAAGAGCACCGACAGCGGAATGATGTAGTTGAGATACCAGGGTGCGTCCGGCGTGCGCGGCCACATCAGGTTGAGGATCATGACGATCCCGAAAGCCAAGGCCAGGACGTTCACCAGCAGGCCCCAGGAGCCGAGCTTGAAGCTGCCGGCCGGCTTCCACCCCTTGAGCCGGGCATAGAGCGCACCGCCCACCACCATATGGAACGAGGTGTAGATGCCCGCCGTGGCGAAGCTGATCACCTGCCAGATCGCATTGCTGGAGAACATGCCCAGCAGGATGATCAGGCAAGGCACGACCGTGGCCGTCAGGATGGCGGCGTTGGGCAGGCCGCGCTTCTCGTCGATCCTGGCCAGCATGTTGTGGCCGAACACCAGGCGATCGCGGGCCATGGAGAACAACAGGCGGCTGGTTGAGGCCATGATGGCGGCAGCCGCGCTGACGATGATGATCACCAGCATGATGATGCCGAGCTTGGCACCGATCGGTCCGAAGTTCGCCAGCAGCACGGCCTCGGCCGGGTTGGCGACGCTGCCGCTGACCGCGCCCTGCATGTCGGGAACCGCCAGCGTCATGCCCAATCCGATCACGAGCGTGCTGACGCCGCCGACCGCCATGGTCAACATCATGGCGCGCGGAATCTTATGGCTGGCTTCTTGGACTTCCTCACCCAGATCACCACAGGCCTCGAAGCCGAAGATGATCCAGATGCCGATCAGGCTCGCCGCGAACAACGCCGCGACGTAATTGTCCGATCCGGCGCCGAAATTCTCGACCAGGACGCTCCAGGGC
>NZ_JBOHKS010000321.1:0-4376 GCF_050729195.1 Hypericibacter sp. | reverse complement strand
GCCCTATTCGCTGCTCGAAGGGGCTGCCGCCATGCGCTCGATCTATGTCGAGCATCCCGCGACCACGGCCGTCATGTGCGCCAGCGACGTGCTGGCCTTCGGCGTGCTGTCGGAATGCAAGAATCTGCGCCTCAACGTGCCCAAGGACCTCACGGTCACCGGCTTCGACAATCAGGACTTCACGGCGCTGCTGGATCCGCCGCTCACCACGGTCGATGTCCCGGCCCTCGAGATGGGCGCGCGATCAGGCGAGGCGCTCTTGAGCATCATGAACACGCGCCGCAAGATCGTTTCGGTCCGTCTCGAGACCAATCTCATCGTGCGGGCCTCGGCCGCGGGCGTGCGGCCCGACTAGACGAGAATTTTCGCGGGCTCGAATGACTCAGGCTTGCCAGTTTGTTTGAAATCGATTACAAGGCGGCAATCCCAATTTCCAATTCTGCGTGCCCTTCAGACAGGAGACCGGCATGAACATCCCCACTTTCGAAGGCATCCTGACCGTGGTCGCGACGCCCTTCGATCAGAATGGCGCCATCGCGTTCGACGTTCTCGGCAAGCATGTCGACTTCCTGCTCGCCAACCGCATCGGGACCATCGTCCCCGGTGGCACGACCGGCGAGTATTATTCGCAGACGGTCGAAGAGCGGAAGAAGGTGATGAGCTTCGTCGCGGAGCGCGTCGGCAAGAAGGCCAAGCTCGTGGCCGGCACCAACTCGCAGCGCCCCGACGACACGATCGAACTGTCGAAATTCGCCAAGGGCCTCGGCTATGAGGCGCTGATGCTGGCGGCTCCCTTCTATTCGCTCCCCGGCACCCAGGAGCTGGCGCAGCATTTCCGCCATATCGCCACCGCCACCGGCATGCCGATCATCCTCTACAACTTCCCGGCCCGCACCGGCGTCGACATGAACCGCGAGTTCCTCGAGGCCATCAACGACGTGAAGGCGATCTGTGCGATCAAGGAATCGAGCGGCTCCTTCGCCCGCATGCTGGAACATATCGTCCATTTCGACGGCCGCTATCAGCGCGTCTGCGGCGCCGACGACCAGGCGGTCGATTGCTTCCTCTGGGGCTCGAAAAGCTGGATCGCCGGTGCTTCGAACTTCCTGCCGGCCGAGCATATGGCGCTCTATGAAGCCTGCGTCCTGAAGAAGGACTTCGTCCGCGGGCAGAGGCTCATGCATGCCATGCTGCCGATGTTTTATCTGCTGGAGCAGGGCGGCAAATATATCCAGTTCGTCAAATATGGCTGCGAGCTGGCGGGCATTCCAGTGGGAAGCCCGCGCCAGCCCCTGCTGCCGCTGAGCGAAGCGGAGAAGGCGGACTTCCGACGTCTCTATGAGCAGCTCAAGGCGGCCAAGATCGGCGCGCTCGCGGCCTAAACCTATCGGGAGTCTTCTCCCATGCGCTTCAGCCGAATGGTCAACGTCGTCGGGGTTCATACCGAAGGCGAGCTGAACGAGGTCATCACCGGGGGCGTGCTCGACGTCCCCGGCAAGACCATGTTCGACAAGATGCGCTGGCTGCAGAACGAGGGCGACGACCTCCGCAAGTTCCTGCTCCATGAGCCGCGCGGCAAGGTCACGCAATGCGTGAACCTCGTGCTGCCGCCGACGGTCCCCGAGGCCGATGCCGGCTTCGTCATCATGGAGTCGGAATATTACGTGCCGATGTCCGGCTCGAACACGATCTGCACCGTCACGGCGCTGCTCGAGACCGGCATCCTGCCGATGAAGGAGCCGGTGACCGAGATCACGCTGGAAGCCCCGGGCGGGCTCGTGCGGGTCAAGGCCGCCTGCAAGAACGGCAAATGCGAGAGCGTCACTTTCAATAACTTGCCGTCCTTCGTGTTCGCGCTCGACCGCCCGGTCGAGGTCGAGGGGATCGGCACCGTCATGGCCGATGTCGCCTATGGCGGCATGATCTATGCGATGGTCGATGCGCGGAAGCTGGGCTTCAAGATCGAGCCCTCCGAGGCGCGCGACCTGGTCGATATGGGCGAAAAGATCAAGCGCGCGGCTGCCGTGCAGATTCCGGCGGTGCATCCGGAAAATCCCGAGATTCACACCATCAACCAGACGCTCTGGGCCGGGCCGCTCGGCGAGATCGACGGGCAAAAGACGGCGCGCAACGCCGTCATCGTCTCGCCCGGCCGGATCGATCGCTCACCCTGCGGCACCGGCACCTGCGCGCGGCTCGCCATAATGCATGCCCGCGGCCAGATCAAGACGGGCGAGCGCTTCATCCATAAATCGATCATCGACACGACTTTCATCGGCGAGGTGCTGGGGACGGCGCAGGCCGGCGGCATTGCCGGTGTCAATTGCGCGATCACCGGCCGGGCCTGGATCACGGCCTTCCATCAATATGTGCTGGATCCCTCGGATCCGCTGCCGACCGGCTATCGGCTCAGCGACACCTGGCCCAACAACTGACGCCAAGCCGTTTCTCCTGCCATCGCCCCCACAAGGATTCGAGCCATGAACGTTCAGCGCGTCTCCAGCTTCCATGATGCGGCCGCCAAGCTGCGTTTCGAAACCCGGGCCTTCATCGACGGGAAATATGTCGACGCGAAGTCAGGCAAGACCTTCGAGACCCACAATCCGGCCACGGGCAAGCTGCTGGCCAAGGTCGCGGAGGGCGACAAGGCCGATGTCGATCTGGCAGTGGCGGCGGCACGTCGCGCTTTCGAGAGCGGCGCCTGGTCGCGCCGGGCGCCGCGCGAGCGCAAGAAGATCCTGCTCAAATTCGCCGACCTGATCGAGCGGAACCTGACCGAGCTCGCGATCACCGAGACGCTCGATTGCGGCAAGCCGGTCAATGACGCGATGAATGTCGATCTGCCGGACACGGTCGAGACCCTGCGCTGGCATGCCGAGGCGATCGACAAGATCTATGACCAGGTGGCCCCGACGGCCTCCGACGTGGTCTCGATGATCGTGCGCGAGCCGGTCGGCGTGGTGGGGGCCGTGTTGCCCTGGAACTTCCCGGTCTTCACCGCGATGTGGAAGATCGCCCCGGCCTTGGCCGGTGGCAACTCGATGGTGATCAAGCCGGCCGAGCAGACGCCGCTGACGGCGCTGCGCCTGGCGGCGCTGGCGGCCGAGGCCGGCATCCCCGACGGCGTCTTCAATGTCGTGCCGGGCTTCGGCGAGACCGCGGGACAGGCGATCGGCCGCCATAGGGACGTCGATTGCGTCAGCTTCACCGGCTCGGGCGAGATCGGCCGCTATTTCCTGAGATACGCCTCCGAATCCAACATGAAGCGCATCGTGCTCGAATGCGGCGGCAAGAGCCCGGCCATCGTCATGGGCGACGTCGCCGACCTGCAGCCGGTAGTCGACCAGGTGGCGGCGGGGATCCTGTTCTGCCAGGGCGAGAATTGCAGCGCCGGCTCGCGGCTCGTCGTCCATGAATCGATCAAGGACGAGCTGCTTGAGCGCCTCAAGCCCGCCTTCCAGTCCTGGACGGTGGGCGACCCCCTGCGCAGCGACACCAAGATCGGCGCGCTGATCGAGGAGCGCCATCTCGAGAAGGTCATGTCCTACATGGAGATCGGGACGAAGGAGGGGGCCAAGGTGGCACTCGGCGGCAAGCGCCTCTTCCCCGAGAGCGGCGGCTGGTTCTTCGAGCCGACCATCTTCGACAACGTCAAGAACTCGATGCGGATCGCGCGCGAGGAGATCTTCGGGCCGGTGCTGTCGGTCCTCACCTTCTCCGAGCCCGAGCAGGCCGTCAAAATCGCCAACGACACCAGCTATGGCCTGGCGGCGTCGCTCTATACCGAGAACCTGAACACCGCCCACAAGATGGCCCGCGCCATCCGCGCCGGCACGGTCTCGATCAACTGCTATTCGGAAGGCGATTTCACCGTGCCCTTCGGCGGTTACAAGGAATCGGGCTTCGGCGGCAAGGACAAATCGCTGATGGCCCATGACCAGTATACCGAGACCAAGACCATCTGGATCCAGCTGCGTTAGTGCGCGCCGTGCCCAAGCCCATCGAACGATCGATCGTCATCACCGGTTCGGCGAGCGGGATCGGCGCGGCCACGGCGCGGCGCCTGGCGGCCCCCGGCACCGCTATTCTGATCCATGCCAAGGAAAACGAGGCCGGTGTCGGCAGGCTGCGGCGCGAGCTCGAGGAAAGGGGCGTCGTCACCGAAGGCCTCTGCGCCGACCTGACTGAAGCCCACGCGGCCGATCAGATCGTCGACCGCGCCATGAGCGCCTTCGGGCGGATCGATTGCCTGATCCATGTCGCGGGCTTTCCGGTCATGGGCGGCTTCGAGGCCGATCAGGCGGCGGCCGAGGCCTGCTTCGACGCGATTCCCTTGGCCTTCTACCGGCTGGTGACACGGGCCATGGCCGATCTGA
>NZ_JBOHKS010000320.1:0-9554 GCF_050729195.1 Hypericibacter sp. | reverse complement strand
GTGCGACCGCAGGTGCGGCTCCGGGTTCGGCGGGTCCGGCGGCGGGTGCGAAGCCCGCGGCGGGCGCGGCTCCGGCGGCAGGTGCGAAGCCGGCGGCAGGTGCCAAACCGGCAGCGGGCGCGAAGCCTGCTGGCGGCGACAAGAAGAAATAAGACCCGAGGGTCCGGAGTTCCCTGCCCGATGCGATTGCTGGTCGGGCTCGGCAATCCGGGCCCCTCTTACGCCGCGAACCGGCACAATATCGGCTTCATGGCGGTGGCTGCGATCAGCCACCGCCATGGCTTCTCTGCGCCGAAGAGCCGGTTCGACGGATCCTTCCAGGAAGGCGAGATCGCGGGCGAGCGGGTGCTGGCCTTGCGTCCCCTCACCTACATGAACGATTCCGGCCGCTCGGTCGCGGCAGCCTCGGGCTTCTTCAAGATCGAACCGGCGGACATCGTCGTCATCCATGACGAGATCGAGCTGGTGTTCGGCAAGATCCGGGTGAAACGCGGCGGCGGTGCCGCCGGCCATAACGGCCTGCGCTCGATCGACGGCGCGATCGGGCCGGACTATTGGCGGATGCGCATGGGCGTGGACCATCCGGGCCATCCCGATCTGGTGCGTCGCCATGTGCTGTCGGATTTCTCCCCCGAGGAACGGCCGGTGGTGGAGAAGTTCTGTTTCGCCGTCGCCGACGCCATGCCGTTGCTGCTGCGCGACCTGGCGCGAGGCGAGCCCAACAATTTCCTGAACAAGGTCAACACCACGCTGAACCCGCCGGTCCGGCGCCCGCCGAAAGAGAAGAAGGCGAAGAGCGAGCCGACCGACGACACCGAGAATGGCAACGGCAGCGCGGACTGATCGCGTTCTCCCTCACGAATTCATCGCTTCGAACCAACGGATCCAAGTTCCATGGGCTTTACCTGCGGCATCGTCGGCCTGCCCAATGTCGGCAAATCGACGCTCTTCAACGCGCTGACCGCGACCCAGGCCGCGGAAGCCGCGAACTATCCCTTCTGCACGATCGAGCCAAATGTCGGCCGCGTGTCGGTGCCCGATCCCCGCCTCGATGTGCTGGCGAAGATCGCGGGCTCGGCCAAGATCATCCCGACCCAGCTCGAATTCGTCGATATCGCCGGCCTGGTGAAGGGCGCCAGCAAAGGTGAAGGGCTGGGCAATCAGTTCCTCGGGAATATTCGCCAGGTCGACGCGATCGTGCATGTGCTGCGCTGCTTCGAAGGTGAAGTGACTCACGTCGAGGGCTCGGTCGATCCGATCCGCGATGCCGAGATCGTCGAGACCGAGCTGATGCTGGCCGACCTGGAGAACCTGGAGAAGCGCGCCGACAGTGCGGCGAAAAAGGCCAAGGGCGGCGACAAGGAAGCGAAGGCCCTGGTCGATGCGGCCGAGCCCGCTCTCGTCGCCTTGCGCGCCGGCAAGCCCGCCCGCACGGCGAAGATCCCCAAGGAGCTCGAATCCACTTTCAAGCTGCTCCAGCTTCTGACCTCGAAGCCGGTGCTCTATGTCTGCAATGTCGACGAAGGCTCCGCCGCCGAGGGCAATGCGTTCTCGGCCAAGGTTGCCGCGATGGCCAAGGCCGTGGGTGCCGAGACCGTGGTGATCTCGGCCGCGATCGAAGCCGAGGTGGCACAGCTCGAGCCCGCGGAGAAAGAGGAATTCCTGACGAGCCTCGGCTTGACCGAGCCCGGCCTCGCCCGCGTCATCCGCGCCGGCTACAAGCTCCTCGACCTCCTCACCTTCTTCACGGTGGGCCCCAAGGAAGCGCGCGCCTGGACCGTCTATCGCGGCGCGAAGGCGCCCCAGGCCGCCGGCGTGATCCACACCGATTTCGAGCGCGGCTTCATCCGCGGCGAGACCATCGCCTATGACGATTATGTCGCCTGCAACGGCGAGCAAGGCGCCAAGGAAAAGGGCCTGATGCGCGCGGAAGGCAAGGACTATGTCGTCAAGGACGGCGACATCTTCCACTTCCGATTCAACGTCTAGGTCGACGTCGCCCGTCAGGCGGCGGCCGATTTTCCGCTCGCGGCTTGCGGGCTCACCGGCAGCCGCACAGTGAAGCGGCTGCCCTTGCCGGCCTCGCTTTCCACATCGATGCGCCCGCCCAACCCCTCGATCAGGCGCTTGGTCAGGGCGAGCCCCAGGCCGATCCCGTCGCTGCGGCGGGTCCAGACGTTCTCGCCGCGCCAGAAGGGGGTGAAGAGCTTGGCCCGATCCGAGGGCGCCATGCCGATGCCCTGGTCGGCGACGGTCAGGATGATGAAGTCGGGTCCGTCGGCGCGGCCCCCGACCCGCACGGTGGTCCCTTGCGGCGAGAACTTCACCGCGTTCGAGACCAGGTTGGCCACGATCTGCCGGAAGGCACGCTCGTTGCAGACCATGCGTGCCGGCAGACCGCCGGTCTCGACCTCGATCGTCACGCCGGCGGATTGCGCCGTCCCGCGGATCATGGCGACGGCGCTCTCGATCGCCCCTTTGGGATCCATCGGCCGCCGGTCGAGCCGGTCCTTGTTGGCCTCGATCGAGGCCATGTCGAGCAGCTGATTCACGATGCTCAGCAGATGACGGCCCGACTGTAGGATGTCGCTCACATAGGCGCGATATCGGTCGGAGATCGGCCCGAAAGCCTGGCGCTCGATCAGCTCCGAGAAGCCGATGATGGCGTTGAGTGGCGTGCGCAGCTCATGGCTCATATTGGCGAGGAACATCGTCTTGGCCTGGTTGGCCTCGTTCGCGTGCGCCAGCGAATCGCGCAGGCTGTCCTCGCTCGATCGCAGGCGCCGATAGAACGAGGCCAGCTCGATCGACAGGAACACCACCAGCGCCAGCACCACCAGCATCAAGGCCGAGGAGGAGAGGACGATCCTGTACCAGCGATGGAGCACGGCGCGCCGGTCGAGACGGCCTTCGACCAGCAGCGAGGTGCCGGCAACCGGCTTGCTGCAGGCGATCTGGTCCGATGACGAGATCGGCGGCGCCGCGTCTTGCGGGGGCGCCGGCGTGGCTTCTTCGCTCGCACCGTTCTGGAACACCTGGACCAGCAGTGTGCCGCCATTGCGCAACAGCAGGCTGCCGCGATAATCGGCCAGGAGCGAGGCCATCACATCCTGGACGCGCGCCACCGAGAAGGCAGTCGAGATGATCGAGAGCCGCCGCTCCCGCTTGATCTTGTAGAGCGCGGCAATCGTCATCTCGTTGGTACCGGCATTGCGCAAGGGCGGTGCAAAGAGGACGGTCTGCTCCGGTCCATCGCGTCCGATCGTGAAATAGGGCCGGTCGGAAACGTCGAAACGCTGGCCGGCCATGGCACTGTCGAGCAGGACGGCCTGGCCGGTGGAATCGATCACGGCGATGGCGCGCGACGGGCCCGGATCGATATTGAGCACGTCGGCCAGCGCGATCAGATCGGGGGAGTCGAGCGGCGCGTCGGGATTGCGCTCGATCCATTGCGCGATCACCCGCAGGCAGCGGCCGGACTCTTCGGCGATCCGGCCGACATGCTCGGCGCCCACCGCCACCATGCGCTGGCATTCGTTCTCGGCGTGATGCAGCGTCTCGTTATGGGTGGTGACGGCGAACAGCACGCCCATCGCCAGGATCGAGGCGAAGGAGATGGCGGCGAGGGCAGGAACCACGGTGCCCGCACCCCAGCGCGGGCGCGTCCAGATCCGGTCCTGAGGCGGGGTCTGCTGGGGGCCGTCGGCAGGCGACATGGACGTCCGGTCTCTCCGCTACCGCAGGTCGAGATCCGGGAAACCACGTCCCATCGGCGACCGAGGCAAGGCTGGCTGGAAGGCGATCCGGGCCCGGCGCGTCCGAGACCCGGCGGCTCCCAGGATCAAAGTCCGTTAACCATGACACGGACCCGCCCATAATGGGTTAAGCGAGCAACGGTCCCCGGGGAATCAGGGGCCGCGCCCGACGAATGGACCGGGCGGGAAGCGGTTCCTCCGGGTAAACCCCGAGCCGGACGGGCGGAAACGACCGGTTACCGTCGGTGATCGATCCGGGACCGTGGCGGCTTGCGCGCGATCACGCATCCAGTTCGTCGCGCACGCCTTCCAGCAGGAAGGCGCCGAAATCCTCCGCGGCGATCTCGGAATCCTGTTCCTCTTCCTCGAGGCCGGGCGAGTAGAAGATCACCGGCGGCTCTTTCTCCTGGCCGAGCTTGAGGCAATAGAGCGGCCCGTCGCCGGCGGCAGCGATGACCAGCAGATGCTTCGGCAGATCGTATTCGTCGCGCTCATTGAGCGTGTACCAGATGGCGTCCGGAACCGAAGAGTCCTCCCACTCGTCGTCGATCACGCCATAGATCTCGAGCGCGCCGAAACTGCCGGCCCCCAGCCGCAGCAGGAACTCGCGATAGCTGGGCGGAAATTTGATCCCGAGCGCCTTCTCCGCCTTGTCGACCAGCGCCGCATCGCGGGGGCCGACGAAATCCGCCTGATCCTCGTTCTCCTCGATCAGCCGCATCGCCGTTTCGAAGTCCTTCAGGCTCATGAGCATTCCTTCATGATTGTCCCGGTCTCCAGTTGTCCTGGCGAGCGGTTTCGTCGCGTAGCTGCGGCCCGAACATGGCAATGACCTTCCGGCCGGCATCGCCATCTTGCCGCAAGGACTCCACGATCTCGATTGCGATCAAGGTGCACAGGTCATCATCAATTGCCGTCTTGGCGAAAACCTCGTCGCAGAAATCGAGGACGGCCTTCGCTTCGCTGTCGCTCGCACCAAACTGTTCGACCCGATCCATGATCCAGCGGCGAACGTCGTCAAGGAAGATGTAAGGCAAGACCTGCCCGAGATTGCCCTGGAGATGCTCGGCCAATAATGGCTGGAGTTGTGGGAATCTGAAGCAAAGCGCCCCCACAAAGGCAACTGTCGAAGCGGCAGGTACATAGCGCTTTTCGGAGGGCTGGCCGGTATCGGTCATAAATCCATTCCGATGCAGAATCGTTGACATGTCTTTTTTGTTATAATGCGTTGAATCAAAGTGGTTTCGACCTCGACAATATGGACTCGATGATCTCGCTGGCGAACGCCGCGCCCAGCGGATCATACTCGAAGGTCATGGCGAAGAGCTCGCCGCAGAGCTGAACCACGGCCTGGGTCTCCGCATCGTCCTCGCGCACGCTCGACGCCCGTTCGGTCAGCCAGCGATAAAGCTCCGCCAGCAGGAGATAGGGCAGGAGATCGCCGCCCGCCCGTCCGGGATGCGCCGCCAGCAACGCCTGGAGCTGCGGAAATTTCAGCGTCAAGGCACCGGCCAGGGCGTCGGCGGACGCCGCCAGGGCTTCATCGGACAGTCGTTCGGGCTCGCTCATGGCCGCCATATTCCGACAGATCCTGTGACAAGCCGATGAGGGCGCGATGGCTCCGGATTGTCATGGCATCATGGTTGCCGTTTCCCGGGCTTTCCGTCAAATACGGTCACCTTGCAGTGACCGCGTTTCGAGAAGGTGCCGTCTTGCGAAACACGCCCGGACCCGACATATCAGGGGCGCCACGACATTCTCCAGACCGAAGAGGGTTCCCATGAAGCTCTATTACAGCCCCGGCGCCTGCTCGCTGGCTCCCCACATCATGATCCGCGAGGCCGGCCTCCCGGCCGACATCGTGAAGGTCGATCTCGGCACGAAGAAGACCGAGAAGGGCGATGACTTCTCCAAGATCAACCCGAAGGGTTATGTGCCCACGGTTCAGCTCGACAATGGCCAGGTCATGACCGAGGTGGCGGTTCTGTTGCAGTACATCGCCGATCAGAAGCCCGACGCGAAGCTGATCCCCCCGGCCGGCACGCTCGAGCGCTATCGCGAGCAGGAATGGCTCAATTTCATCAGCAGCGAGGTCCATAAGGGCTTCGGGCCGCTCTGGAACCCGGCCACGCCCGACTCCTTCAAGACGATCGTGAAGAAGAAGCTCGGCGACCGGTTCACGCTGCTCGACAAGCATTTTTCGACCAACGACTATCTGATGGGCAAGAGCTACACGGCGGCCGACGCCTATCTCTTCACCATCACCAACTGGTCGGCGCATGCCGATATCGACATGACGCCCTACAAGAACCTGAACGCCTTCCGCGACCGCGTCGGCAAGCGCCCCGCCGTCCAGGCCGCGCTCAAGGCCGAGGGCTTGGTGTGAGTGTCTTCTGACGCCTAACGCCGGATCTCCTGATACTCAGCCCTCTCTTCTGCCGATGGCAGGAGAGAGGGCTTTTGCTTTTCCATATGATCGCTTCGCTCGATTTCAAAACTTCGAGCGCGATTGTCGATCGACATGACCAATGGTCCTGCGACACCCCTCCCCCTACCCCCTCCCGCTCGCCGGCTTCGCCGTCGGGGGAGGGGGCGAGACTAAAAAGGATCACGCCCCCTCCCCTTGCGGGAGGGGGTAGGGGGAGGGGTTGCTTCAGGGTGAAGCTCGCTCCTTCCGCCGCGACAGCCCCGCCCCGCGCCGCTAAGATCGGCGGCCCTTTCGCGAGTGCGGGTCCCATGCCTGTCCGATTGACCGATGAAGAACGAGCCATTGCCGCCGGCAGCGATGCCGCCGCGATGTCGATGCGCATCCTGGCCGAGATGGGAGCGATGCTCGGCGCCGAGCGGCTCATCCCCGTCACCTCCTCCCATATCGATGGCGGCCTCTATCACGGCGACAGCGGCGTCCATTTCGCCGAACGGCTGGTCGGCGAAGGCGCCCGCGTGGCGATCCCCTCGACCATGAATGTCGGCGGGCTCGATCTCCTCACGCCCGCGACGGTGAAAGCCGATCCCCACCGCCATGAGATGGCGCTGCGGCTGATGAAGGCCTATGAGGCCATGGGCTGCTGGCCGACCTGGACCTGCTCGCCCTACCAGGCGGGGCACCGGCCCAAATTCGGCGAGCAGGTGGCCTGGGGCGAAAGCAACGCCGTCGCCTTCTGCAATTCGGTGCTGGGGGCCCGCACCAACCGCTACGGCGATTTCCTCGATATCTGCTGCGCGATCGTGGCCCGCGCGCCCGACTACGGCCTCCATCGCGCCGAGAAGCGCCGCGCCACGATCCTGATCGATACCTCGGGCCTCTCGCATGCACTCAAGGCCAGCGACGTGTTCTATCCGGTGCTGGGCGCCTGGTATGGCGCCGAGATCGGCAACGCCATCGGCGTGATCGATGGGCTGCCGCCCTTCGTCAGCGAGGACCAGCTCAAGGCGCTGGGTGCCGCCGCCGCTTCCAGTGGCGCCGTCGGCCTCTTCCATGTGGCGGGGGTGACGCCCGAGGCGCCCACGGCCGCGGCGGCGCTGGGGAACCAGCCGCCCGAAAAGACCATCAGGCTCGATGCCGCCATGCTGCGCGCCGCGCGCGACCGGCTCTCGACCGTCAAGGGCGAGCGGATCGACGCGGTGGCGCTGGGCAGCCCGCATTTCTCGCTCGAGGAGTTCGAGGCGCTGGAGGATCTGATCGACGGGCGCCATGTGCGTCTGCCCTTCTTCGTCTGCACCGGCCGCCATGTGGTGGCGGAGCTCGAACGGCGGCGTCGCCTGAAGCCGTTGGAGCAGGCCGGCGTGACCGTCGTCGCCGATACCTGCGTGGTGGTGGCGCCGATCCTGCCGAGCAAGAGCGGCGTGCTCATGACCAACTCGGGCAAGTTCGCGCATTACACCCCCGCCAACACCGGCTATGAGGTCGTCTATGGCAGCCTCGCCGATTGCGTGAAATCCGCGATCGAGGGCCGCGTCAGCCGCGACGAGGGCTTGTGGTCATGACCACGGTGCTCGACAGCAAGATCCAGGTCGAGGGCGAAGCCCGCGGGCGCGTGCTCAAGCTCGACAAGCCGATCAGCTTCTGGGGCGGCGTCGATCCGGTCACGGGCCGCATCAGCGACCCGCGCCATCCCAACCATCGGGCCGAGCTCAAGGGCCGCGTGCTGGTGCTGCCCGGCATGATCGGCTCATCGTCGTCGAGCTACATCATGCTGGAGCTGATGGCGAAACGCCTGGCCCCGGCGGCCCTCGTCGTCGCCGAGCCCGACGCGATCCTCGGCCTCGGCGTCGTGGTCGCCCGCGAGATGAATTACGGCTCGATCCCGGTCCTGGTGGTGCCGCGCGATCAGCAGGCGGCGCTGGCCGACGGGGCGGAAGTCACGATCGGACGGGATGGCCGCATTCGACTGGCGTAACGCGCGTTCGCTCCCCTGCTCGCATCATCACGTCGCCTTCAATTTTGCTGTCACCCCCGCAAATGCCTTGACTGGCACAGCCCCGCTGAAATCTTCTGGAGCCAAGTGTTGCACTTGGAGCGTGAATCCACCTCCCCGCTTTCGCGGGGATGACCATGGGAGGAGAATGCCGTCAGCGGCACTGCGCGATCAGCTTCTGCAGCACTTCGACAAGCTCTTCCGCTTCGTGCTCGGCCATCTCGACGGGATCATGGTGCTTCTCAACCGTCTTGATGCAGATCGGCCCGCCGGGGCGATCGAGCCATAGCACGATCTCGCCGCCGGCTATTTTATACACGTCGCTGCTCTGGCCCATCGCCTCCTCCTCTGATTCCGTCACGCCTTCACGAACTCCAGCACCAGCCCGTTCGCCTCCGACGGCGCGACCCAGATGCGGTCGCCGTCGCGGTCGGCGCGGATGGCGCGGTTCCAGAGATGGGTCATGGTGCGCGACGGCTCACGCACCGTGACCGTCATCGCGGCCGGCAGCGGCGCCGGGAAGGGCGGCCAGCTGCCCTGTCCGGGATAGAGGGCGGCGAAGCCTTCGCGCGTGACGAAACGCAGGCTCTCGGGACCGCAAGCGACCTCGGCGCCACCCGGAATCGCGCGGACGGCATCTTCGCCGAAATAGGCGCGATAGCCGGAAGCGCTCTTGTCGGGCTGCTCGCTGATGACCGTAATCCCGCGCAGCGCCACAGCCCCGTTGTCGTGGTCGAGCCAGGCGGGCCGGCGCACCAGCTCCGGCGTCAGATGGCAGCAGACGAAGGCCGAAAGATCGGGCGTCTCGGCCTTGGGCAGGAACAGCAACCGGAATTCCGGCAGCACATCGCCCTCGGGCAGCTCCAGATAGCGCTTCAGATCCTTGGGTCCGTCGGGATGCAGACCCCTCGCCTCGAGCCGCGCCTTGGTCGCGGCCGGATCGTCGCTGGCGAAGGCCAGGCCCATCAGCCCTTCGCGGGTCTCGAGGAACTTGTCGAGATTGTTGGTGAACTGCGCCGGATCGAGGATGCCCAGCAACTCGATATAGCCGCGCTCCAGCATGACGCAGTAATTGGCCGTGCCCCAGCCGATATGCCGGCCGCGCGGCGTCACCGTGAATCCCAACCGCGCCCAGTGTGCTCGCGCGCTGTCAAGATCGCGCACGCCGACGAGGGTGTGATCGATGCCGGAGAGGGCGGGTGGGGTCATGGGAGTATTTCTTTCCTCGTCGAGTCTTATGAATACCCCTCCCCCTACCCCCTAAGTTGATGTGATCGCTACGCTCTACTTCAAAGCTTTGATCGCGATCTGCCACATCCACGCCCCCACCCCTTGCGGGAGGGGGTAGGGGGAGGGGTGCAACAGACGCACTGTATCAGCA
>NZ_JBOHKS010000319.1:0-8721 GCF_050729195.1 Hypericibacter sp. | reverse complement strand
ATCGCGACCCCGCCCGATTCTTTTCGGAATCGGGAAGCACCGAAAGAGAAATAACCGAACGAAATTCGAGCTTGCGAAGTAGATGTGTGAATGCCGTAGCCCTTGCGGGAGGGGGTAGGGGGAGGGGTCAGCGGTCGCGATCGTCCGGAAAGCTTCTGCGGATTCTTGCGAAGCAACGATGCTTCGAAAGAACGAGCCAAAGACAGCAATGGGATTCAAAGCGAATTCAGGCGCGACAAGCGTAAGCGCAGCGACCAGTCCCGGAGTCGCCCCTTTGATTGCCGTAACCGATTGAGGCCAGTTCCCCTCCCCCTACCCCCTCCCGCAAGGGGAGGGGGCGTGAGTTTTTTGTTTTGCCCCTCCGCCCCTACTCCCGCAGCTCCGCCCGGTCCTTGTAGAGCTCCAGCGCCTCCGGGTTCGCCAGCGCTTCCTTGTTCTTGATCGTGCGGCCATGGACCATGTCGCGGACGGCGAGCTCGGTGATCTTGCCGCTCTTGGTGCGCGGGATGTCGGTGACCTGCAGGATGCGCGCGGGCACATGGCGGGGCGTGGTGTTGGCGCGGATCTGGCGCTTGATCTTGTCGCTTAGCGCCACGTCGAGCTCGAGGCCCTCCTTGAGCCGCACGAACAGCACGACGCGCACATCGCCCTCCCAATCCTGGCCGATGACGATGCTCTCGATTACCTCGGGCAGCTGCTCGACCTGGCGATAGATCTCGGCCGTGCCGATGCGCACGCCGCCCGGATTGAGCACCGCGTCCGAGCGGCCATAGATGATCATGCCGCCATGGCGCGTGATCTCGGCATAGTCGCCATGGCACCAGATATTGTCGAAGCGCTCGAAATAGGCCTTCCGGTATTTGGCGCCGTCGGGATCGTTCCAGAATCCGACCGGCATGGAGGGAAAGGGCTTGGTGCAGACCAGCTCGCCCTTCTCCTCGACGACGGGCTTGCCCTCGTCGTTCCAGACCTCGACGCCCATGCCGAGGCCCCGTGCCTGGATCTCGCCGCGCCAGACGGGGCCGGTCGGGTTGCCCAGCACGAAACAGGAGACGATGTCGGTGCCGCCCGAGATCGAGGAGAGACAGACATCCTTCTTGATGTGCGAGTACACATAGTCGAAGCCCTCGGGCAGCAGCGGCGAGCCCGTCGAGGCGATGGTCTTGAGCGCCTTCAGGTCATGCGTCTCGATCGGCTTCAGCCCCGCCTTGTTGCAGGCGTCGATGAATTTGGCCGAGGTGCCGAAGAAATCGCAGCGCTCGGCGGCGGCGAAATCGAACAGGATGTTGCCGGTCGGATGGAAGGGCGAGCCATCGTAGAGCAGCAGCGTGGCGCCCGAGGCCAGGCCCGTGACGAGCCAGTTCCACATCATCCAGCCGCAGGTGGTGAAATAGAACATGCGCGAGCCGTCGCGGATGTCGCTGTGGAGGCGGTGTTCCTTGAGATGCTGGATCAGCGTGCCGCCGGCACCATGGACGATGCATTTCGGCACGCCGGTGGTCCCTGACGAATACATGATGAAGAGCGGATGGTCGAAGGGCAGCCGCTCGAAACGGATCGTCTCGGGCTTATGCGGCGCCACGAAGTCCGCGAGCGTCACGGCCTTGGCCGGCATCGTGCCGCCGCCGGCATAGGGGAACACCACCACGCGCTCGACCGTGGGCAGCCTGGGCAGGAACTCGGCCACCCGCGCCAGGCAATCGAACGGTTTGCCGCCATAGAAATAGCCGTCGGCCGCGAAGAGCAGCTTCGGCTCGATCTGGCCGAAGCGGTCGATCACGCCTTGCGCGCCGAAATCGGGCGAGCAGGAGGACCAGATGGCGCCGATCGAGGCGGTGGCGAGCGTGGCGGCGATGGTCTCGGGCATGTTGGGCACGAAGCCCGCGACCCGGTCGCCCGGCTTGATGCCCATGGCGCGCATCGCCGCGGCCAGACGCGACACCAGATCGTAGAGCTCGCGCCGGCTCATGCGCCGCTTGACGCGATCCTCGCCCCAGAACACCAGCGCGTCGCCCTCGTCGCGCTTGCGCAGCAGGTTCTCGGCATAGTTCACCCGCGCCTCGGGGAAGAACTTGGCGCCCGGCATGCGGTCGCCATCCTTCAGCGCGGTCTTGCCGGGTCCATCGCCGACGATCCCCGTCTCCTCCCAGACCGAGAGCCAGAACTTGTCGCGATGCGCCACCGACCACTGCCAGAGCGCGTCGAAGTCGGGCAGCGCCACCTTCCAGCGCGCCTCGGCGCGGGCCCGGAATCCCGTCAGGTTGGCCGCGGCCAGCCGTTGCGCATCGGGCCGCCAGATCGGCCGGGCGTCGTCGGGCGAGGAGGTCGAGGGGGTCATGGGCGGCCGCTTTTCCCGTGAGAGACAAGATCTTGCATCGCGGGGGCGATTCTTCGCCCGCTGGGAGGCCCAAGGCAAGCTTGCCGGCGGCGTCCTGACGGGCGATGGCGACATCGAGCGCCCGCCCATGGCGCCCGGATGACCGAACGGTTAGGGTGGCCGGGTCTTCGACCTTGCATTGAATCATGGGCCTGCCACTCCCCCTCCCCGCCTTTGCGTCCCAGCTCGCCGAGGCGGCGGGCCGGCTGCCACAGCCGGTCCGCGCGATCCTGTGGATGCTGGTCGCCTGCCTGCTGTTCGCGATCCTCAACGCCTTCATCCGCGAGGCCTCGCGGGCGATGCACCCGTTCCAGGCGGTGTTCTTCCGCAACCTGTTCGGGCTGCTCTTCATGTTGCCCTGGATCCGGACGGCGGGGCTCGAATCGCTCAATCGCCATCGCATCCGGCTCTATCTCGGCCGCACCGCGGTCGGGCTCCTCTCGATGTTCGCCTGGTTCTGGGCGCTGAAGCTGTTGCCCTTCGCCGAGGCGATCGCGCTCAGTTTCGCCTCGCCGCTCTTCGCCACCCTCCTGGCCGCGCTGTTCCTGGGCGAGCAGGTGCGGATCCGGCGCTGGACCGCGATCCTGGTGGGTTTCGCCGGCGTGCTGGTGATCCTGCGCCCCGGCGCCGACGCCTTCAGCGTCGGGGCCTTGTTCGCGCTGGCCTCGGCGGCCTTGGGCGCCTGCGGCATCATCTTCACCAAGCAGCTCGTGCGCAGCGAATCCACCACCGCCGTCGTCACCATCATGGTGCTGATCCAGACGCCGATGGCGCTCATCCCCGCCCTCTTCGTCTGGGAGTGGCCCGCGGCCTCGCTCTGGCCGATGCTGCTGACGATGGGTCTCGCCGGCTCGCTCGGCCATATGAGCTTCGTGCGCGCGCTGCGCCTGGCCGAGGCCTCCTCGCTCATGCCTTACGATTATGCGCGGCTGGTCTTCGCCGCCATCATCGGCTGGCTCTTCTTCGCCGAGGTGCCGGACAACTGGACCTGGGTCGGCAGCGCCATCATCGCGGCAGCCGCGGTCTATATCGCGCGCCGCGAGGTCAAGCTGAAAGCCATGCCGGCGGCGGCTCTCGCCTCGGCGCTGCCGGACGAGCCGCCCGCGATCGTCACCAAGACCGAGCCCGCCGCATGAGGGTGGTGTCGGTTTCGATCGAGCAGCGCTGGATGGCGCTCTCCGGCAATGTGCGCGGCGCACTCTGGATGATCGGGTCCGGTGTCATCTTCACCTTCATGGCGATCGCGATCAAACTCCTCGGCCATCGGCTCGACAGTTTCCAGATCGCCTTCTTCCGCTGCCTGATCGGCTTCATCGCCATCCTGCCGCTGATCGGCGCCTATGGCATCGAGGTGCTGCAGACGCGCTCGCTCAAGATCCATGCGCTGCGCGGCCTCTTCGGTCTCATCGCCATGTTCGCAAGCTATTACGCGATCGCGCGCATCCCGCTCGCTTCCTACACCGCGCTCAGCTTCACCAAGCCGCTCTTCTCCACCATCCTCGCCGTCATCATCCTGCATGAGATCGTGCGCTGGCGGCGCTGGAGCGCCACGGCGGTCGGATTCATCGGCGTCCTGGTGATGGTCCGGCCCGGTGCTGAGACCTTCAACAGCGCGGCTTTGTTCGCACTGGCGGACTCGCTCTCGATCGCCTTCCTGGTGACGCTGATCAAGCGCCTGCCGCCGGGCGAGACGCCGCTCGGCATGATGTTCTATTTCGGCGTCTTCTCGACCATCGCGGCGCTGCCGCCGGCCCTCTTCGTGTGGCAATGGCCGACGGCGGGCGAATGGGGGCTGCTCGTGTTTATCGGAATCCTGGGGGCCCTGTCGCAGTCCTTCTGGATTCGCGCCTATCGCGCCGGCGAGGCCTCGGTCGTCGCGCCCTTCGATTATCTGCGGCTGCTCTTCGCCGGCATCGCGGGTTATCTGGCCTTCGCCGAGACAGTGGATCTCTGGACGGTGCTGGGCGCCGCGATCATCGTGGTCTCGACCGTCTATATCGCGCGGCGCGAGGCAAGGCTGCCACGCGCACAAGCCAAGGCCCGCATCGAGGCGAAGGCCGTCGAGGAAGTCCGCTGACGCGTCAGGCGGTGGGCGGTTTGCCGGCATCGACCAGCTTGCGCTGGATCAGCTCCTTGGCGCGCTCGCGATGGGCGGGCTTGATGTGCTCGGTGACGGCCCGGATCGCGGCATAGAGCACGGTGCCGTCATCGACGAAGCCGATGCCGGTCAGGAAATCCGGAATCAGATCGACCGGCAGGACGAAATAAGCGAGCGCTCCCATGAGGGTCGCCTTTGCCCGCAGCGGCGTCGCCGGATCGAGCGCGCAGTAATAGGCCGCGAGCAGCATGTCGAGAAAGGGCAGCTTGCCCGCGACGCGGCGCAGCTTGGTCCAGAAGCCGCGGGAGACCTGGGCCTGGTCGCGCTCGAATTTGACGGGGTCATAGGGCACCACCGCGGTGCTGGTCGCGACCGCGCGGGCGTCGGAGGCCATGGGCATGTCCGTGGTCATGGGCCGGCATATGGCCCTGGCGATCCCCCTGCGCAAGACATGGCCTTTATGGGGCAGAGGCCCTTGGATGCGATCTTTCCGGCTCTTGCGGCCGGCGGCCCCGCTGGTCATTCTGCGCCGCCGGTGACGGGCCCGGGGTAAAAGGGGTGCCGACCGCGGAAATCAGCCATTTTTCGAGGAAGAAGCGAGGCCATGGAAATCAAGGGACAGGCAGCGATCGTCACCGGCGGCGGCTCCGGCATGGGGGCCGACGTGGCGCGCCATCTGGCGAAGGCAGGGGCCAAGGTGACCCTGGTCGATGTCAATCGCGAGGCGGCCGAGGCGGTCGCCAAGGAGATCGGGGGCTTTGCCGCGGTCGCCGACGTGTCCGACGCGGCCGCGGGCGAGGCGGCGGTCAAGGCCGCGCGCGAGCGCCATGGGCCGGCGCGCATCCTGATCAATGTCGCGGGCATCCTCATTCCCGGCCGCATCGTCGGCAAGGAGGGCCCCCTGGCGCTGGAGAAGTTCAGCAAGGTCATCACCATCAACCTGATCGGCACCTTCAACATGATGCGGCTCGCGGCGGCCGACATGTCGGGCGCCGAGGCGCTGGCCGATGGCGAGCGCGGCGTCATCATCTCGACCAGCTCGGTCGCGGCCTATGAGGGCCAGATCGGCCAGGCGGCCTATGCCGCCTCCAAGGCGGGCATCGTCGGATTGACGCTTCCGGCCGCGCGCGATCTCGCCGGCCGCGGCATCCGCGTCAACACCATCGCGCCGGGCCTGGTGGCAACGCCGATGATGCTCACCCTGCCGCCGGAGATTCAGAAGAGCCTGACCGACACCATGCCCTTCCCGAGCCGGCTGGTGCGGGCGGACGAATATTCGCGGCTCTGCCTCCACATCATCGAGAACACCGCGATCAATGGCGAGGTGATCCGCCTCGATGGCGCGCTCAGGATGGCGCCGCGCTGATAGAAACGATCAAACCAGAAATGAATCGCTGCTGCACAACACCGACATCAATCGACCATCTCTAGCCGTGGCGATGAGGGAGATCGGGGTAGATGCGGTGCCATCACAGGTGGTCCGTTGAGCGGTTTGCGTGTCACTGCTCTCGTCGCTTCAGGCTCGAGGCTCGTCGATTGAGATAGAAGCAGCCGGCAGCATCACGCGCTTGCTGGCGTCTTTGTCGACGCAGGACGGGGAGCCGAAGTCGCCAAGGCGTCCACGATGCGGCAATCCGCGATCGTCCCTCGATGGCACTGCTTGATCAGGCTCTTCAACTCTTTCCGCAGTCGCTCGAGGTCCGCGATTTTCCGCTCGACGTCATCGAGATGACGCTGGGCAATCGTATCGATCTCGCCACAGGGCCGGTCTCGGTCGTCCGCCAGGCGAATGAGATCGCGCACTTCATCGAGTGAAAATCCGAGGTCCCGGGCGCGCCGGATAAATCCCAGTCGAAAGAGATGATCCGGCTTGAAACTGCGGTAATTGCCGGCGGTCCGCGTCGGCCTCGGCAGCAATCCGATGCCTTCGTAATAGCGAATGGTCTCGACCTTGGTCCCGGTCGCCTTTGCCAGATCGCCGATTGAAAGACGCTGTGCCATCCCTTGACCCTCTAGTCACTACAGGGTCCATATAAGATGGCCCAAGACCTCATTCAATGAGAAGCCACCATGGCGGGCTGCTGCTCACACGAGAATTGCGCCAGCGATAATAAAGCGGGAAATAGCCCCGCATGGCGCCGGGCACTCTGGATTGCTCTGGCCGTCAATGCGGCCATGTTCGCCGGCGAGATCATCGCCGGTGCCGCGGCGGGCTCGGCGTCCCTGCAGGCCGACGCCTTGGACTTCCTGGGGGATTCAGCCAACTACGCCATCAGCCTTGGGGTCGCCGGCCTGGGCCTTGCGTGGCGTGCCCGGGCAGCCTTGGTAAAGGGCTGGGGTTTGTTGGGCCTCGGCACGTGGGTATTGGGCTCGACGGTCTGGCATGCCTATGCCGTCACGTTGCCCCAGGCCGGTGTCATGGGTGTCGTGGGTATCCTTGCCCTCGTCGCGAATACTGCCGTTGCGCTGATCCTCTATCGCTTTCGGACCGGTGATTCGAACATGCGGTCGGTGTGGATCTGCTCGCGGAATGACGCGATCGGCAACATTGCCGTCATGGCCGCCGCAGCTGGCGTCTTTGGCACGGGCACGGGCTATCCCGATTTGATCGTCGCCGTGATCATGGCCGGACTTGGCATCGCCGGCGGCTGGCAAATCATCCGCCAGGCGCGTGGCGAATTGCGCACCCATGTTCCGGCCTCCTCGACGGTCACCGTGCCCCCGGCAGATCGGAAATCTCCCCTGGCCGCAGGTCGATAGCGGTCGCCGGCGCTATCCCGTGATCTTCCCGATCTCGCGGGCGAGCTTCACGTCGCGCTCCGAGAGGCCGTCGCAATCATGGGTCGCGAGCGTGATTTCGACCCGGTTATAGACATTGGACCATTCCGGATGGTGGTCCATCTTCTCGGCCAACAGCGCCACCCGGTTCATGAAGCCCCAGGCTTCGTTGAAGTCTTTGAATTTGAAAGACTTGTGGAGGGCGTCCCGGCCGGCGACAGCGTGCCATCCGGCCAGTTCCTTGAGGGCGGCCACACGGGCGGTGGCATCGAGCTTGGCGATCATGGAACCTCCTTTCGAGGTCCGGTTGGACTCTCGCAAACGCGCTATCCTACATCTTCAGATGGGAACTGCCTCACCCTTGCCCCAGTCGGGAATGACAGCGGCGCGTGAGAATGACGGGGCCCGCCCCTTGAGCGAGAGACCATGGCCGAACTGATCAAGACCTCCCGCCGCTTCGGCGCCGCCCCGGACCTGGCCGAGATCGAGGAGATTGCGGCCGCCGCCTTCGAGACGATTCCCGAAGAGCTGGCGCAGCATGTCCAGGACGTAATCATCCGCGTCGAGGATTTTCCCGATGCCGAGACCGAGGAGGAGATGGAGCTCGAGACTCCGTTCGATCTGCTCGGGCTCTATCGCGGACAGCCGCTGGGTGCCAAGAGCGTCAGCGATGTCGTGAGCGACATCGACATGATCTTCCTCTATCGCCGCCCGCTGCTCGATTTCTGGTGCGACAGCGACGAAGAGCTCGAGCATATCGTGCGCCATGTGCTGATCCATGAGATCGGCCATCACTTCGGCTATAGCGACGAGGATATGGAACGGCTCGAGGAGGAATCCGACAGCCGCGCGGCCGGCACACAGGCGTAAGCGCTAACCCAGCGCCGCCTTGACCCGCTTGCGCAAGACCGGCAGCAGATCCTGCTCGAACCAGGGATTGCGTTTGATCCAGCCGGTGTTGCGCCAGGAGGGATGGGGCAGTGGCAGGAATTGCGGCAGATGGTCGGCGAAGCCGCGCACCGTCTCGGTCATGGTCGCCCTGCGCCGCTTGCCCAGATAGAAGGCCTGCGAGTAACTGCCGACCAGCAGCGTGAGCTCGACGCCCTTCAACAGCGGCATGATCTGCGGATGCCAGAGCGGCGCGCATTCGGGGCGCGGCGGCCGGTCGCCGCCGGCCTCGTCGGTGCCGGGAAAACAGAACCCCATCGGCACGATCGCGATCTGCTTCACGTCATAGAAACGCTCGCGGTCGATCCGCAGCCATTGGCGCAAGCGATCGCCCGAAGGATCGTTCCAGGGAATCCCGGTCTCATGCACAAGCCGGCCCGGCGCCTGGCCGATGATGAGGAGCTTCGCCGTCGAGGAGGCGCGCAAGACCGGGCGGCAGCCATGCGGCAGCGCCGCTTCGCAGACCCGGCAGGCGCGCGCCTGCTTCAGCAGGATCTGGAGTTTGATCGCCATCAGGAGC
>NZ_JBOHKS010000318.1:0-9344 GCF_050729195.1 Hypericibacter sp. | reverse complement strand
CCTGGTGCGGGGCGGCAAGGTGACGAAGCTCGAGGGCGACTGGCCCTTCCCCCGCACCGTCGTGATCGAGTTCCCGTCGCGCGAGGCGGCCGAGGGCTGGTATCACTCGCCGGCCTATCAGAAGATCCTGCCGCTGCGCCTCAAGGCCAGCCGCGGCAATTTCATCATCGTCGATGGAACGGAGTGAGCTCAACTTTAATCCCCTCTCCCGGAACGGGGGAGGGGACAGGGCTTGTGTTCAATTGTAGCTCGCCTGCCGGCGCTCGGTGTCGTCTTCGCGGGCGAGGTCGAAGAGCTGGAACAGGGCTTCCGGCTCCTGCGCGCCCGAGAGCGCGAAGCGGCCGTTGAAGATGAAGCAGGGCACGCCGTTGATGCCTTGCCGGCGCGCGAGCTGATCCTCGGCCAGCACGACGTCGCGTTCGTCGCCGCTCACGAGAAACCGCCGGGCTTCCTCCTCCGGCAATCCTGCCGCGGCGGCGATGGCGGTCAGGATGTCGGCATCGCCGGTGTCCAGCCCGTCCTCGAAATAGGCGCGGAACAGCCCGTCCAGCACCGGGCTCTGCCGGTCGAAGCGATGGGCGAAGCGCAGCAGCCGGTGCGACATCACGGTGTTCGGGGTCCGCTTGATGCGGTCGAAGGCGAAGGCGATGCCTTCGCCGGCCCCGGCCGTCGCCACCGCGTCATGGATGCGCCGGGCCCGCTCGGGCGTGCCGAACTTCGATTCCATGTAGCTGCGCCGATCCATGCCCTCAGCCGGCATGGTCGGGTTGAGCTGGAAGGCCCGCCAGGCGATCGCCACATCGCTCTGGGGCCGCGTCTTCAGGGCCCGTTCCAGCCGGCGCTTGCCGACATAGCACCAGGGGCAGATGGTGTCGGAGAAGATATCGAGCTGCATCGAAAAACCTCCCGGGCGCTTGGGAGAAAATCTAATGGGTTTCGGGCGTTGCCCGGCTTGACCTTTATCCAGTTGGCCTCGACCATAGCGCAAAACAAGATGGCGCGAAAACCCCGAGGGGCATGAGCGCCGAGGCGCTCGAGGGAGACTGAGGCATGGCGACGGGACGCGACGCGGGCAGCGTCTGGGAACAGGATCTGGCGCCGAATCCGGCCAATTATGTGCCCCTGACGCCGATCTCCTTTCTGCGGCGGGCGGCGTCCGTCTATCCCGACAAGGTCGCGGTCATCCATGGGCGCCGGCGCATCACCTATGGTGCGTTCGCCGAGCGCTGCCGGCGCTTCGCTTCGGCGCTGGCGGCCCGGGGCGTGGGCAAGGGCGACACCGTGGCGCTGCTGGCGCCCAACATCCCCGCCATGCTCGAGGCCCACTACGCGGTCCCGATGCTGGGCGCCGTGCTCAACAGCATCAATATCCGGCTCGATGCCGACACGGTCGGTTTCATCCTCGATCATGGCGGCGCCAAGATCCTGATCGCGGATTGCGAGTTCGCCGAGGTGACAGAGAAAGCGCTGGCGGCATGCGCAAGCAAGCCGCTGCTGGTCGAGATCGACGACAGCGAGGCGGATTATGCCGCGAGCGGCGGCGGCCGGCGGCTGGGCACGCTCGAATACGAGGCCTTCCTCGCCGAGGGCGATCCCGGCTTCGAGGGACGCTGGCCCGACAATGAATGGGAAGCGATCGCGCTCAACTACACCTCGGGCACCACCGGCAATCCCAAGGGCGTGGTCTATCACCATCGCGGCGCCTATCTGAACGCGATCGGCGATATCGTCTCGACGGGGATCAACGCCCACTGCGTCTATCTCTGGACGCTGCCGATGTTCCATTGCAATGGCTGGTGCTTCACCTGGGCCGTGACCGCGGCCTGCGGGACCCATGTCTGCCTGCGCCGGGTCGAGGCGGCCACGGTCTATCGCCTGATCAAGCAGCATGGCGTGACGATCCTCTGCGGCGCGCCGATCGTGCTCAACCTGCTCGCCAACGCGCCCGACAGCGCCAAGGTCAAGTTCGAGCGCGTGATCGAGGTAATCACGGGCGGCGCCGCACCGCCCTCGGCCATCATCGAGGCGATGGACCGCAACGGTTTCCACGTCACGCATCTTTATGGCCTAACCGAGACTTATGGACCCGCCACGATCTGTGCGCCGCAGGAGAGCTGGGACCAGCTCGATCTGGAGGGCCGCGCTCGTGCCATCTCGCGCCAGGGCGTGCCGGATGCGACCCTCGAGGCGATCCTCGTCGCCGATCCCGAGACCATGGAGCCGGTGCTCCAGGACGGCATGACCATCGGCGAGCTGATGCTGCGCGGCAATACCGTGATGAAGGGCTATCTGAAGAACGCCAAGGCGACCCAGGACGCTTTCAGGGGCGGCTGGTTCCATTCCGGCGATCTGGCGGTCTGGCATCCGGACGGCTATGCCGAGATCAAGGACCGCGCCAAGGACATCATCATCTCGGGCGGCGAGAACATCTCCAGCCTCGAGGTCGAGGAGGTGCTCTACCGCCATCCCAAGGTGCTGGAGGCGGCGGTGGTCGCGCGTCCCGACGAGAAATGGGGCGAGACGCCTTGCGCCTTCGTCACCTTGCGCGAGGGGGCGGAGCCCGACGAACGCGACATCATCAATTGGTGCCGCACCCATATGGCAAGCTTCAAGATCCCGCGCACGGTGCGCTTCGGCCCCTTGCCCAAGACTTCCACCGGGAAAATCCAGAAATACATCCTGCGCGAACGCGCCAAAGAGCTGGGAGGCTGAGCAGCCGATATGACGAGTTCTCTCTCCAGCATCGCCGCGCGTTTCGATCTCACCGGCCGCACGGCGCTCGTGACCGGCGCCTCCTCGGGCCTCGGCTGGCGCTTCGCCGAGGTCCTGGCCGAGGCCGGCGCCAAGGTGGCGATCGCGGCGCGCCGTACCGACCGGCTCGAGGCACTGGCCGAAGGAATCACCGCGCGCGGCGGGACTGTCCTTCCGATCGCGCTCGATGTCACCCACCCGCCCGGCATCAAGGCTGCGGTCGCCTCGGTCGAGGCCGCGCTGGGGCCCTTGCGCATCCTGGTCAACAATTCGGGCATCGCGCCGGCGAGCGCCTTTCTGGATCACAGCGAAGACGACTGGGATCGCACGCTCGACACCAATCTCAAAGGCGCCTTCCTGGTGGCCCAGGAGGTGGCACGGCGCATAGCGGCGCACGGGCAGGGCGGCAGCATCATCAACACGGCCTCGATGCTGGGGATCGTGGTCGCCAAGGGCTCGGCCGCCTACAGCGCCTCCAAGGCGGGCGTGATCTCGCTCACCAAGACCATGGCGCTGGAGCTGGCCAGGCATCGCATCCGCGTCAATGCGATCTGTCCTGGCTATTTCGAGACGGAGATGACGGAGAGCTATCTCGCGACGCCGCAAGGCCAGGCGGCGATCAAGGCGATCCCGATGCGCCGGGTGGGGAAGGCCGAGGAGCTGGATGGGCTCCTGCTGCTGCTGGCCTCCGATGCGTCGAGCTTCATGACCGGCAGCGCCGTTCTCGTCGATGGCGGCGAGGTACTGCAGCAGGCCTGAGACGTCACGTCGACAAGGGGGAAGATTTCATGCTTCGTCGTTCGATCGCCGCGGCCGCCTTGATGGCTGTGGCCCTGTTGCCCCTGGCCGCGCAGGCCGACAGCGCCGCCATCAAGAAGAAGCTGAGCGAGACGCCGGCCAATCTCTGGGACCTGTCGCTCGTTCGCGTGGAATCGGCCCTGGCCAGCTGGGCCGGCGGCGAGGGCATCAACACTTTCGTCGGCACCGAAGCCGACAACATCGTCATGTATGTCTACGAGCCGGCGGGCAAAGCGACCAAGGCCGAATGCAGGAAGCTGATCGACCGGGTGAAGAAGGCCGGCGGCGTCGATCCCAAGACCGGCTATGCCGACAACCCGGCCTCGGACTATGCCGCGCTGCTGAACTTCGCCCAGATCGACCAGTTCTCGGTCGATGAGAGCTATGCCGAGACCGCGGATTCGATGTTCCGGATCGACGCGGTCGCGGGCAGCGGCGAGGGGGCCGTCACCTGCAAGGGACCGCTGATCTCGACCGAAGTCGCCTATCCGACGCAGTGAATGGCGTGAGATACGCGGCCCCGACCGATAGGTCCCCACGATGAGCGCGGTCGATTACTCGAGGCTCTTCGAGATCGATTCTATGGAGGCCTGGGACGAGGAAGAGATTTTGGAGCTGAAGAAGCTCCATGACGAGGCAAGGCGTTACATCGACTCCTTCCGATGGAGCGGCGAGATCAAACGCGTCCTATTCGGGATGGGGATCGGCGGTGTCGTCGGCGTATTCTTATTCGAGCTGGCGCCCGCGAGGCCCGATGTCGATAAGATCCTCTGGGTCGTGGTGGGCGATCTGCCGCCGGCCCATCTCGTCACCGACGAGGCACCCGAACCGGATCTGGCGCTTGAGGTCTATATCTACCAGATGCGACGATGGGTGGAGGCGGTGAAGGCGGGTGGGGATCTGGCCGATGTGATTCCCGTTAACGCGCCGCCAACGATCGAGAATGCGGCGGATCTCGAAAGCCGGTTGAACATGCTCGAGACGGAGATTCTGCCCTGGTATCGGCAGGGAGATGATGGAGACGCCTGACGAAGTCAGATCAATGCCGTTTTGGGAACTCTGCACCTCGCGGTCCGCCCACCAAATTCGGCTGGAGTTCGTCCCGAAACTTGTATGGGGCTTTCGCATCGTAATCAGCGCGTTCGCTCGGCGAGAGACCTGAGCGGATGACCTGGATCGAAAAGCCGCCGACAAGATATCCGTCTTCGATGTACATCCAGTCGGAGATCTGTTCCGGCCGGAATTCGACGCGTTGCATGAATGACAGGCCCTTGATATGAGGCTCATTGCCGACGGTGCCTGTCATCGGCATGGTCGAGGCATCGATGTCGGCCAACCAGATATGCTCCGTGGAGTTGCCCTCGTGGAACTTCACCTTGAGCAGAAAGGCCTTCTGATTGGGTTTGGGTTTTACGAAAGCATCGAAGAACGAGCGCAATGAACGGCGCGCCTCTTCGATCGCAAAGTTCATGCGGCGGTCATTTGCCGAAAACGGTATGGTTGGTTTTCCAGCCCTTTCGGCCCCGCGGTCATCAGACATTCGCCGCCCCCAGCAGCTCTGGCCTTAAGAGCGCAACAAGGCGCTCCGTTCAACTTAAATCCCGCGGGATTTTCCGTTCCCAGCGTTTGTTGAAGACCGGCTTGTCGCCCTCGAAGCCGTCGAGCTCGAGCGTGACGTGGAAATTCTTCGCGTCGGCCGTGAAGGTGCTGCGGCCCTTGGTGCGGGTGTGCCAGTCGCCGCGCCCGAGCGAGGCGACCCAGGCATAGTCGGCCCGCGCGCTCAGCGGATCGTCGCCCTTGATGCGATAGCGCTCGGTCAGATGCGCGCCGGTCTCGAGTCCGATCGCCTCGAGCCGATAGACGCCCTCATCCTTGTCGACGGCATAGGTCGCCTCGTCCTGCGCGGGATCGTAGCTCAGATTCAATCGCGCATCATGCTTGCGGATCCAGGCGACGGGTCCGGGCATGGCGCCTTCGGCCGGTGCGAATTCCGGCAGTTGGTTGTCCTCGGCCCGGCGCGCGCGCGCCGGCAGGGTGAGCTGGCTGCTGCCGGTATGGACCGTGATGGTCGCAGCCTCGGCCTGCGGCCAGATCGTCGGCCAATAGGCGGTCGAGATCGCGACGCGCACGCGATGGCCGGAGAGGAAGCGGTAACCGATATCGTTGAGCTGGACGCGGACGCGATAGCGCTGGCCCGGCGTGATCAGGCTCGGATTCGGATGGCTCTCGCGGTGCGAGAGATTGAGCACGCCATAGCTGACGCGCAAGGACGAGCCGTTGGCGTCGACGTCGCAGAGCCGGACCGCGATCTGGGTCTGCGGCTTGTCGGAGGAAAGCTCCAGCTCCAGCACCGGCGCGCCGACGATATCGAAGGCGGCCGTCAGCGGATCGGTGTCGAAGCAGAGCGAGCGCGCATCGTCCTCGCGCTGGTCGAAGGCGATATCGACGCCATTGCCATAGGGGCACCAGAAACCCGCGGCCGAGCCGACATATTGCGGCGAGCGATGCAGCAGCGCCCGTTCCGGTGCCGGTTTCGCGCCCAGGCCGTTCTCGTTCAGATGCAGGACCCGCGCCTCGGTATGGGGCGAGGGCCAGCCGGGCTCGCCGATCCAGCGGCCGGGCCATTCCTCCTGAGAGGCGCGCGGCACCACGCGATCCATGACCCAGACGCGATAGCGCGGGCCTTCCATGGCGCCACGATCGATTCCCTTGAGCCACTGGTCCCACCAGGCGAGGCATTCCTGCAGGAAGCCGATCGCGGGCAGGGGCCGCGCATTATGCGGCCAGGTATGGGCCCAGGGCCCGACCAGTCCCTTGCAGGGAACCTTGAGGTTGGCAAGGAGCCGCGGCACCGCGTTGCTGTAGGCATCGATCCAGCCGCCGACCGCGAAGACCGGGCATTCGATGTCGGCATAGTTCTCGCTGACGGAGCCCTGCTGCCAGAAGGCGTCGCGGCGCGGATGCTCCATCCAGTTAATAGCCAGCAGCGGCATGTTCTCGAGCCGGTCGAGCCACATCGAGCGCCAGCGATCGCCCACGATCGCCGGGTCGGGCGGCGGCGAAGCGTAGCAGGTCATGGCCGAGGCCCAGGTCGAGTTGTCGCTGAGGAGACAGCCGCCCATGTAATGGACGTCGTCGGCATAGCGGTCGTCGGTGAAGCAGGCCGGGATGATGGCCTTGAGCTCGGGCGGGCGGCGTGCCGCGATCTGGAGCGCGTTGAAGCCGCCCCAGGAGATGCCCATCATGCCGATCTTGCCGGTGCACCAGGGCTGGCCCGCGATCCAGCGCAGCGCCTCCAGCGCGTCGTCCTGCTCCTGCTTGATATATTCGTCGACGAAGCGTCCGTCGGATTCGCCAGTGCCGCGGATGTCGATGCGCAAGACCGCATAGCCCTGGCGCGCGAACCAGGGATGCATGATCTCGTCGCGCGGCGCCGTGCCGTCGCGCTTGCGGTAGGGCAGATATTCGACGATCGCCGGCACCGGCGTGGTCTCGGCGTCCGCCGGCAGCCAGACCCGCGCGGCCAGCCGCACCCCGTCCGACATCGGGATCCAGATATTCTCGATTTCGCGGACTTCGCGCGGGGTGACGTCGATATAGCGCATGAGATTCCAGAGCGTGGGAGGGCAAGTGCGCCCCTGTCTGGCTCAGCGCGGCGGTTCCGTCAACAGGCCGCGAAGACGGCCCGGAATCCGCGGGCTTATTCCGGCAGCAGCCTCACCAGCCCATGCTTGGCCAGCCAGACCAGCCCGCGGCGCAGGCTGTCCTGCCGTTCGGCCGGCGCCAGCGCAGCGAGGTCGTCGGCACTGGCCGTCTTGGCGGTGGCGAGATGGGCCAGCACCGCCATGCAGTCGTTCCGGTCCGGGAAGATGCTCGAGGCATAGGAACTCGCGGGCTGGCGTCGCATCGCGTCCAACCGCTTCACATCGGCACCAGCGACCGCGGCGACCTTCGTATCGGGCGCCAGGCGGTTCGTCGGGTAATGCGCGAAGGCATCGAAGGGATCGAGACGCGAGGGCCAGGCCGCGCCCTTGCCGCGGGGTGCCGACTCCTTGGCATTCTTGCGGATCCGGTCGAGCTCGCCCCAGAGCTGCTGATACTGGCCGATCACGACCTTCCAGTCGAAGACCTCGCGCGCCCGCTGGCGCGCCTGGCTGCCCAGCTTCTCGCGCAGGTCGCGGTTCTTGGCGAGCCGCACCAGCGCCTCGCAGGCATCCTGCGGATCGACCGAGACGAACTGGCAGGCATTGCCGCAATAGCGGTCATAGCTGTCGGCGCCGGAGGTCTGGCGATAGATCAGATCCTCGCCGAGGGGTGCCGGTGGCTGCCAGGTGCGGACGCGGAAACCGTCCTCGCCGTCGCGCACCGTGTCCATATAGCCGTCCCAGTCGCTGACGAGACAGGGCAAGCCCGCCGCCATGGCCTCGATCGGGGTCAGGCCGAAGGTCTCCTGGATATTGTCGGAGAAGGAGACGAACACATCGGCCGCGGCCCAGATGTCGCTGCGGACGTCCTTCTTGCGGCCGTCGAGAAAGATCGCGTTGACCGAGGGGCAGAATTCGCGGGCACCGCTGCGGAAGGCCTGCTCGATCGCATCATTGGCGAACCAGCCGGCCTGGATCAGATGCACCTTGCCCTTGATCGCCTTGGCCGCGGCCTCGGCTGCGAGATACATCGGCAGCGGATGGGCCTTGGCATGGAAGGAGAGCCGGCCCATGAACAGCAGCACCAGATCGCGCTCGCCGATATGCAGCCGGTCGCGCCAGGTCTTGCGCACCGAGCCGTTCAGCTTGAAAGCGTCGCAATCGACACCGAGCGGGATCACCGGCAGCTCGGGAAGGGTCGGCTTGCCGGCCGCGCCGAAACGGTCGCGGAAGAATTCCATCTGCGCATCGACCACGCGGTCGACGGTCTTGCGCACCGAGACCGAGCTGCAGATGAGCGCGTCCCAGCGCTGCACCGGACCCGTGACCAGGCCCGCGATCGAATCCATCGCGCCGAAGGAGGCGGTGGTGTGGGTGATGCCGGAGATCGAGAAATCGCGCTGGTCGCATTTCGAGCGGCGCATCCAGGCATGATCGGCGATGCCGGGACCGGGCAGGAAGAGCGAGCCCGGTTCCTTCAGCATCTCGAGGCGGGAATAGACCGCGACCGACACGGGCGTCCCCGGCTTCAACTGGTGCAGGGTCTCGGAGAAATGGCGGCCGTCGTTTTCGGTCGGGACCAGACCCCAGAAGCGCTCGACGCCGGCATGGCGGGCGAAGCCCTTGAGGAAGCCTTCCCCGGCGGCGTGGCGCCCCATCAGCTTCGGCCGCGAGGTGTCGTAGCCCTCGGCCGCGAACATGATCGCGGCGTTGGGGCGCCGCTTGCCGGCGGCGTCCAGGGTCTCCGTCTCGGTGGCGCGTGCCGTCATCGGGCCGGGCTCCTCCATGGCGAACTCCTCGACCGGCCATCGGACCGGTACCGGTTGGTCTTGTACGGGAATTCATCAATCATTGCAGGCATTTGATGCGGAACCGTAAAGGAACATCGTAAACAGCGCGACGCGCGGCCCCGACAATCGAGCCATTCCTGTGCAAGATCAAGGGATTGTGGGGCTTAGAGCGTTTATCACCTCCCCCTTGCGGGGAAGGTCGCGAGCGCAGCGAGCGGGAGGGGGACGGCAAGATGTCGAAACCGAGATTGCCCCCTTCCTAACCTTCCCCCGCAAGGGAGGAAGGTACAGGACTGCGCGAAGGCGGCGGCAGGATTTGCCGGATCCCCAGGCTGGTTTTGCCGCGTGAGACCGGTGCTCT
>NZ_JBOHKS010000317.1:0-6495 GCF_050729195.1 Hypericibacter sp. | reverse complement strand
CGGTGCGGCCGGGTGAACGGGTGATCGATATCGGCTGCGGTTGCGGCGGCACCACGATCGAGCTCGGCCAGGCGGTCGGCCGCACCGGCGAGGTGCTGGGTCTCGACATCTCCGCGCCCATGCTGGCGCGCGCCCGGGAGCGCCGGCCGGCCGGCATGCCGATCGAGTTCCTGCAGGCCGATGCGACCACCCATCCGCTGCCCGCCGGTCATTTCGACCTGCTGTACTCGCGCTTCGGCGTGATGTTCTTCGCCGAGCCTGCCCGCGCCTTCGCGAATTTGCGACGCGGCCTGAAACCCAAGGGCCGCCTTGCATTCTCCTGCTTCCGCGATTCCAAGGATAATCCCTGGATGATGGTGCCGCTCAAGGCCGCCTATGAGCATGTGCCGCCGCTGCCGAAGCTGGGGGCCGAGGATCCGGGTCCCTTCGCCTTCGCCAGCGAAGAGCGGGTGCGCCGGATCCTGGGCGAAGCGGGCTTCGGCGCGATCCGGACGGAGATGGTCGACCTCGACTTCGACATCGCCGCCGGCCGCGGGCTCGAGGCCGCGGTCAGCGCCACCTTGGAGATCGGGGCTACCAGCCGCGCCGTCGAGGGCCAGCCGCCCGCCGTCCGCGACGCCGTCGCGGCCTCGGTGCGGAAGATCCTGGCGCCCTATCAGCGCGGCCAGTCGGTGCCGCTCCCCGCCGCGATCTGGATCGTGACGGCGATCAACCCCTAGCCTTTCGATGGAACTTTACGCCGGGAAATGAGATAGAGGGGACCCCGCCGCGCGACAGGTGATTCATGAATCCGACCATCCAGTCCTTCTTTCATGAACCGACCTTCACCGTCTCCTATCTCGTCATCGATCCCGACAGGCGCAAAGCGGCGATCGTCGATCCGGTGCTGGATTTCGATCCGAAGTCGGGTCGCACCGGCCACAAAACGGCCGACGGGATCCTGGCCGCGGCGGCCGTGGGCGGAATCGAGATTACTTGGATCCTCGAGACTCATGTCCATGCCGACCATCTGAGCGCCGCCGCCTATCTCAAGGAGAAGACCGGCGCGCGGACCGGTATCGGTGCCGCCGTCGGCGACGTCCAGCGCCATTTCAAGCCGGTCTTCAACGCGAGCGATCTCGAGCCCGACGGGCGGCAGTTCGATCGCCTCTTCGCCGATGGCGACCGCGTTCCCATCGGATCGCTCGAGGCGCAGGTGATGCATACGCCCGGCCACACGCCCGCCTGCATCAGCTATCTGATCGGCGATGCGGTGATTGTCGGCGACACGCTCTTCATGCCCGACTATGGAACGGCGCGCTGCGACTTTCCCGGCGGCAGCGCGCGCCAGCTCTATCGCTCGATCCGCCGCTTGCTGGCCCTGCCGCCGGCGACACGCATCTTCCTCTGCCACGACTACAAGGCGCCCGGCCGCGATCATTTCGTCTGGGAGACGACCGTGGCCGAGCAGCGCGCCAAGAACATCCACATCCATGACGGAATCGACGAAGCGACCTTCGTCGCCATGCGCGAAGGCCGCGACAAGACGCTCGACATGCCGGCGCTGATCATTCCTTCGATCCAGGTCAATATGCGGGCGGGGCAAATGCCGGCGCCCGACAGCAACGGCACGGTTTACCTGCGGATGCCGCTGAACCGGCTGTAGCTGGCGAGTCCCGCAATGGGGCGCCCAAAAGACGCGCCCTATCAGCCTCTTAGTCTCGATTAATCAATCTTTACTAAATCTTGCGATACTGGTCGGTCGGCGGGGTCCGCAGGACCATCGAGGATCGCTCGGCCGCGCGGCGGGAACGCTGCGGTCGGATCGGGAAAGGACTGCGCGCCGAGTGCCAACCGGCGTTGCGGCGACGCGACCTCCGTCACCGCGCCGCTTCTGACAGATATGTTTTCGAGACGATGATGCCACTGCCGAAGCTGCCCAATCCGATCTTGGCGAAGATGCGCACGCTGGAAGCCGCGCCCTCGCCCACGGCTGTGCCGAGCGAGACGGCCGCGGAGATCATGCTGCGCCGCGCCCAGCGCATCGGGCGCCTCGCCTTCTGGCATCTGTCGGGCCCGATCGACGACAACGGCCTGCGCATGGCCTGCGCCTACTCCGACGGCATCGAGCAGATCTTCGGCGTGAATCTCAATGAGCCGGGTTACGACACGCTCGATTTCGTGGAGCATTTCGTCCATCCGGACGACCGGGACCGCTCGCGCTCCATCTTCATGCGCTTCCGGCGCCGTCAGCTGCTGCAGTATTCGATCGAGTATCGTATCCGCCATGCCTCCGGCGACTGGCGCACGGTGCATGAAGCGGGCGAATGGGACCTGTCGGCGGAGGGAAAGCCGGTTGCCGCCGCGGGCGTCGTCCAGGACATCACGGACCGCAACCAGCTCGAGGCGCGCCTGCGCCAGAGCGAGACGCTGCTCGCCTCCGCACAGCGGATGGCACGGATCGGCTCCTGGCGCTGGACCGCCATCGGCGAGGATCCCTTCGCCTTTCATGGCCAGTATCACCACTCCCAGGAAGTCGCCGACATTTTCGGCGTCTCGATTCCCGAGCTCGACATCCCGCCGGAACGGTTCCTCGAACGCTTCGTGCATCCCGAGGATCGCCAGCGCGTCATGGATGTCTGGACCGTGTTCCGCAGCCCCAGCCATCCTTCGCTCGAGATCACCTACCGGGCGCGCCGCGCCGATGGCGAATGGCGCACCCTGCGTGAGTTCGCGACCTGGGATCATGGGCCCGAAGGCGAGTTGACGGGCGTCGCCGGCATCGTCGAGGACATCACCGACCGGCTGGAAGCGCAGATGACCGAGCGGCGGCGCTCCGCCATGATGGCGCGCGCGCAGCGCATGGCGAAGCTCGGCACCTGGCTCTGGCGCTGCGGGCCGGACGGCGTCGGCCTGCCCGAGGCCATCGAGTTCTCGCCGGAAGCGGCCGAAATCCATGGCGTTTCCGCCGCGGAGCTGGCGCTCGGCTCGAAGGACTATGCGACCCGGTTCGTGCATCCGGACGACCGGGCCGGATTCATCGCCACGCTCGCGCGCTTCCTGAAGCGCGACATCACCAGTTATTCGCTGCGCTATCGCATCCGGCATTCCTCGGGCGAATGGCGGACCGTGCATGACGTCGCGGAGTGGGACTTCACCCCGGACGGGCTTCCGCTCGGCACGACCGGGGTTCTTCAGGACATCACCGAGCGCCTGGCGGTCGAAGAGTCCATGCGCCGGAACGCGGCCCAGGTCCATCGCGCCCAGCAGATCGCGCGCATCGGCCATTGGCAGTGGACCGAGGGTGGCTGGGACGGCACCCCGTCACGGATCATGGAATGGTCCGATACCGCGGCGGAAATCCACGGCGTCGACAAATCGCAGCTGCAGGTCACCACGCGCGAATATCTCAAACGCTTCGTTCATCCCGACGATCGCAGCGCCGTCTCGGATGCCTATCGCCGCTTCAGCCGCCATGAGATCGAGCGCTACGCCATCGATTTCCGCATCACCGACGGCAAGGGCGGATGGCGTCATCTGCGCGAGATCACGGCCTGGGACTATGACGATTCCGGCCAGTCCGTCTCGGCCACGGGCGCCTTCCAGGACATCACCGAGCAGGTCGACAGCAAGCGTGCCCTGAGCCGCAGCGAGGACATGCTCTTGCGCGCGCAGCGAATCGCCAAGCTCGCCTATTGGCACTGGCATGGCGATCCGACCGTGGAAGACCCCGGCCAGGCGCCCCACATCTATTCCGACTCCATCAGCGAGATCTTCGGCGTCGCGCTGAGCGAATTCGAATTGACCGACGAGGAGTTCGTGGAGCGATTCCTTCATCCCGACGATCGCTCGCGGCTCAGCCAGATCCTCGTCGACTTCGCCGCCCTCAAGATACGCTCCTACGCCACCGAGTACCGCATCCGCCATGCCAGCGGCGAATGGCGGACCGTGTTCGATAGCGGCGAATGGGAATATGGCCCCGATGGCCGCGCGACCGGCGCTTCCGGCGCCATCCAGGACATCACCGAGCGCGTCGAGACCAACCGGGCCCTGCAGCGCAGCCAGGAACTTCTGACCCGCGCCCAGGAGATTTCCAAGCTCGGCTATTGGCACTGGGCCTTCGACCCCACGCTGCCGGACCCGCGCCAAGCCCCTTACGTCTATTCGCCCTCGATCTCGGCGATTTTCGGAATCTCACTTGAAGAGCTCCGCGGCACCGACGAGGAGCTGGTCGACCGCTTCATCCATCCCTCCGACCGCGAGCGCGTCCGGCAGGTGTTCGAGGAATTCAATGCCGAGAAGACGCAATCCTATGCCGTCGGGTACCGGGTCCGTCATGGGGTGACGGGCGAATGGCGGACGGTGTTCGATACCGGCGAATGGGATTACGGACCGGACGGGCGCGTCACGGGTGCATCGGGCGCCCTCCAGGACATCACCGATCGCAGCAATGTCGAAACGGCGTTGCGCGAGAGCGAGAAGCTGCTGACGCGCGCGCAGGAAGTGGCCAAGCTCGGTTACTGGCGCTGGCGCCCCAACCCGAACAGCAACAGCTGGCATGAAGGCGCGATCTACTACTCGGATACCGCGGCCCAGATCTATGGCGTCCAGCCCGACGACCTGGTCGTTCCCGACCGGCAGTTCGTCGTGCATTTCGTCCATCCGGACGATCGTGCCCGCATCCAGGACATCTACGACCGTTTCTTCCTCGCCGGCGACCGGCGCTACGAGGCCGAATACCGGATCCGCTTCGGCGAGAACCAGTGGAAATGGATCCACGAGATCGCCGAGTGGGATACGGACGACGACGACCATCGCATGGGCGCCACGGGCGTGATCCTCGACATCACGGCGCGGGTCGAATCGGACCAGGCCCTGCGTCACAGCGAGGCGCTCCTGATCCGCGCCCAGAGGACGGCCCGCGTCGGCCATTGGGTCTGGCGCGCCGACACCACCGACCGGCCCGTCGGCGAAGGGGCGGCGTATTTCTCCGCGGTCGCGGCCGAGATCTTCGGTGTCGATCCGGAAGAGCTGCGGATTCCGACGGACGAATGGGTCCGCCGCTTCGTGCATCCGGAGGACGCGGCGCGCGTTCTCAACATCCTGACGCGCTCGCTGGCCGGCGAGCTCACCCGCTACGAGATCGATTATCGCGGTCGCAACAGCGACGGCACCTGGCGCTGGATCCACGAGATCGCCCAGTATGACTATGATTCCGCCGGCAATGTCATCGGCGCCACCGGCGTGCTGCAGGACATCACGGAGCGCGTCGAGGCCCAAGCCGCGCTGCGGCGCAGCGAGGCGCAGCTGAAGCGCGCCCAGCAGATCGCCAAGCTGGCCTATTGGCATTGGAACATGACCGAGCGGCCTGACGGCTGGCAGAGCGCGACCTCGCATTATTCCTCGGAGGCCGCGGCCATCTTCGGCGTTCCCGTCGAGCGCCTCGCGCGCATGACCAACGTCCAATATCTGGAACGCTTCGTCCATCCGGACGATCGCGAGGGCCTCAAGCTGGTGTTCGGCGATTTCACCGCCATGCGTATCCTGGTCTATTCGATCGAATATCGCATCCAGCATGCCAGCGGCGACTGGCGCACCATCAGCGAGCGCGGGGAATGGGACCGGACGCCGGACGGCAAGGTCGCCGGCGCCACCGGTACGATCCAGGACATCACCGAGCTGCGCGAAGCGGAGCGCGCCCTGACGGAGGGCGCCGCCCGCCTCAAGCTCATGACCGACCATCTGCCGATCTCGATCGGCTATATGGACATGGACGAGCGCCTGCAGTTCGTGAATGCCACCGCCGAGCGCTGGTATGGCAGGCCGGCCGAAGAACTGGTCGGCCAGACCATGCAGGAGTTCATGGATGCCGAGACTTATCGTTTCATGCTGCCCTATGTCCGCGAGGCCAAGGCCGGCAAGGCGGTGAAGGTGCAGTTGCACCGTCAGTACCCGGCCGGCCCCCCGCGCGACATCGAGATGCTCTACGTCCCGCATGTCATCGCCAACGGCAAGGTCGCCGGCTTCTTCGGCATGGCCTTCGACATGACCGAGCGCCTGACCATGGAAGCCCAGCTGCGCCAGGCCCAGAAAATGGAAGCGGTCGGCCAGCTCACCGGCGGCGTCGCACACGACTTCAACAACCTGCTGGGCGTCATCGTCGGCAATCTGGATCTGCTGGCGGCGCAGATGCCGGGCGGGACCAAGGCCCAGTCGTTGCTGTCGACGGCCCTCGACGCGGCCGAAAGCGGTGCGGCGCTGATCCGCCGGCTGCTCGCCTTCTCGCGCCGCCAAATGCTGCTGCCCAAGGCCACCAATCTCTCGGAACTGGTGGGCGGCATGATGGTCCTGATGCAGCGCTCGCTGGGCGAATCGATCTCGATCGAGACGCGCATGCAGCCGGGCCTCTGGCCGGCGCAGATCGATGCCGGCCAGCTCGAGGCTGCAATCCTCAATCTCGCCATCAATGCGCGCGACGCCATGCCGATGGGCGGCGAGCTGGCGATCGAGCTCAAC
>NZ_JBOHKS010000316.1:0-12691 GCF_050729195.1 Hypericibacter sp. | reverse complement strand
GACGCGATGTCGATACCGGGCAGCCCCCTCCCCAACCCTCCCCCGCAAATGCGGGGGAGGGGACTATATTACTCGATCTCTACGGCATCCCGATCCGGTCGGCGAAGGCGCGCAAGTTGCGGCGCATGGTTTCGCTCGGATAGGGGAGGCTGCGCAGCATGATCTGGGCGTCGGCCACGGATTTGCCGCCGGCCTCGCAGCGCGCCTGCGTCACCCAGAATCCCGATCCCTCATGCTCGACCTTGGCGATCACGGTCAGGACCGTCGCCGGCCTCACGAAGCTGCGCAGCTTCGCTTCCTTGATGCCCGCCAGGAAAGGCATGCGCTCATAGGCCGAGAGGGCGAGCAGGAGATATCCCGAGGTCTGCGCCATGGCCTCGATCAGCAGCACGCCCGGCACGATCGGATGGCCGGGGAAATGACCTTCGAACACCGTCGAGGTCTCCGGCACCTCCGCGCGGCAGCGGATCTCGCGCGCCTCGAGATCGAGGCTCTCGAGCCGGTCCACCATCTGGAAATAATCGAACTGCATGGAGCGCTCGCCTGCGAGGGACCGATGGCCGCGAACGCGATCAGGCGGCCTTGACCGCGACCAGCTCGTCGATCCGCAGGCAGAGATTTTTCAGGACGAAATAATCGTCGATCTTCGACTTGCCCTCGTTGATTTCCTGCATCCAGCGCTCGACCGGCATCTTGATGCCGAAGCGCTTGTCGATGGCAAAAGTGACATCGAGAAAATCCAGGCTGTCGATGCCGAGATCGTCGATGGTGTGCGACTCGGGCGTGATCTTCGCGCGGTCGATGCTGCAGACCTCGTTGATGATCGCGGCGACGGAATCGAAGGTCTGGCTCATGCGGGCGCGCAGCTCAAATGACCGTGAAATCGGAATTGTCCTGGCAATCTAGGCAGTTCGGCGGGCCGGCGCAACATCGGGCGGTGCCCTGAAATTTCCACGGTTTCCGCGAGAATCCGCACCGGAATCGGCGGGCCTTGCGCACAGGTCCCCGATTGCAAGGGGACTGGCGCGGCGACCGTTTCGTTCCCTACTCTCTTGCGAGCGCCCGCCCGCCTCCCGATCATCCCGCCGGCGCGAAGCAGGTCCGGTTCTCGGGATCGGCTGACTTCACGATGCAGCAGGAGTCACGGATGGCGCCTTCTCCCCTATCGCCCGCCTGGCAGGCCTTGCAGGCCCATGCCAAGACGCTGACCCGGATCCGGTTGACGGACCTGTTCGAGCAGGACCCCACGCGCGCCGAACGCTTCGCGCTCGAGCAGGACGACCTGTTTCTCGATTTCTCGAAGAACCGCGTCACCAACAAGACCCTCGATCTCCTGAAGGCGCTGGCCGAGGAGGCGCAGCTCCCGCGCTGGAAGGAGCGCCTCTTCGCCGGCGAGCCCGTGAACAACAGCGAGGGGCGTGCCGCCCTCCATATGGCGCTGCGGGCGGATCCAGCACAGCCGATGCGGATCGGCGACACGGATGTGATGCCGGAGGTTGCGGCCCAGCTCGCCCGCATGGAGGAATTCAGCGAGGCGCTACGCAGCGGACGCTGGACCGGCTTCGATGGGCGTCCGATCACGGATCTGGTCTCGATTGGCATCGGCGGCTCCTATCTGGGGCCGGCGCTGGCGGTCGAGGCGCTGGCCGGTCCCAAACCCACGGGCCCACGGGTCCATTTCCTGGCCAATCCCGACGGCGGCGCGGTGGCGCGCCTGCTCGAGGGGCTCGAGCCTGCGACGACGATGTTCCTGGTCGTCTCCAAGAGCTTCTCGACCGCCGAGACCCGGCTCAATGCCGAGGCCGCGCGCGAATGGCTCCTGGCGCGCGGCGGGAGCCGCGAGGATCTGCCCAAGCATTTCCGCGCGGTCTCGACCAACCGGTCCGCGATCGCCGAGTTCGGCCTCGATGCCGACGCCGCCTTCGCCATGTGGGACTGGGTCGGCGGCCGCTACTCGCTCTGGTCGACGGTGGGGCTGCCGATCGCGGTGGCCCACGGCTTCCCGGTGTTCCGCGAGCTCCTCGCCGGCGCCCGCGCCATGGACCGGCATTTCCGCAGCGCGCCGGTCGAGCGCAACATGCCGACGCTGCTGGCGCTGCTCAGCCTCTGGTATACCGGCTGCCAGGGAACCGAGACCCATGCCATCATCGCCTATGACAGCGCGCTGGCGCTGTTGCCCGGCTATCTGCAGCAACTGGTCATGGAGAGCAACGGCAAGGGCGTCACCCGCGAGGGCAAGCCGGTGCTCCTGCCGACGGCGCCCGTGGTCTGGGGCGGGGTCGGCACCGAGGTGCAGCATGCCTTCCTTCAGGCCTTCCATCAGGGTTCGCGCCTGCTGCCCGTCGATCTCATCGGCGTCGTCGAGGACCGTCATGGCAGGCCCGCCCATCACCAGATGCTGCTCTCGAACCTGATCGGCCAGGCCGAGGCGCTGATGAGCGGCAGCCCGCAGGCCGATCCGCAACGCGCCTGTCCCGGCAACCGGCCCAGCAACGTCATCCTGATGCGCCGCCTCGATGCGCGCGCGCTGGGTCAGCTCCTGGCGCTCTATGAGCACAAGACCTTCGTCGAAGGCGTGGTCTGGAACATCGACAGCTTCGATCAATGGGGCGTCGAGCTCGGCAAGAAACTGGCAACCCGCATCGAAACGGAGATGCATTATGCCGACGCGCTGGACCATCACGACGCGTCGACGGCGGCGCTGATCAGGCGCGTGAGGAACGGTCGGAGCTAAGAGTTTCTTATCCCCTCCCTCCTTGTGGGGGAGGGTTAGGGAGGGGGTAAACGCGATGTCGATAACCGAGGGGCCCCTTCCCTCGCCCTCCCCCGAACACGGGGGAGGGGATCATCTCATCGCTACAGCCACCCCGCCTTGTGGAAGCGGTAATAGAGATAGCCGCAGGCGCCGGTGATGGCGGCGAGGGTCGCGGGATAGCCCCAGACCCATTCGAGCTCGGGCATGACTTTGAAGTTCATGCCGTAGATGCCGGCAATGGCGGTCGGGACCGCCAGGATGGCGGCCCATCCGGCCAGCTTCTTCATCACCTCGTTCGCCTTGACCGAGGAGAGCATGAGATGCGCGTCGAGGGCCGAGCCCAGATTTTCACGCAAGGTTTCCAGCCCCTGGCTCGCCTTGATCGCGTGGTCCTGCACGTCGCGGAAATAGGGATAGGTGTCGCGGTCGATCAGCGGCACGTCGAAGCGCATGATGCGCGTGCAGATGTCCTGCAGCGGCTGGACCGCATGGCGCAGCGCCACCAGATCCCGGCGCAAGCCGAACACCTTCTCGATGTCGTCCGAGCTGAAGCGGTTCGAGAAGATGTCGTCCTCGATCTGCTCGATCTCGGCCTCCATGGCGTCGATGATCGGGAAATAATTGTCGACCACGAAGTCCATCAGCGCATAGAGGATGAAATCCTCGCCCTTGCGCAGCATCTGGGGCGCCGCCTCGCAGCGCGCGCGCACGGCGGCGAAGGTCTCGGACGGGCCATGGCGGATGGTGACGACATAGCCGCGGCCGATGAAGAAATGGCTTTCGCCGAAGGCGAACTCGGCCGCCTGCCGGCGCGCGGTGTGGAGCACCAGGAACAGCGTGTCGCCATAGACTTCGAGCTTGGGGCGCTGATGGGCGAGATGCGCGTCTTCGATCGCCAGCTCATGCAGTCCGAAACGTTTTTGGACCTTGGCGAGCACTTCCTCGTCCGGATCATAGAGCCCGATCCAGATCAACTGGCCGGGCGCGTCGGGCACCTCGTCGAGATGCTCGATATCGATGTCACGGACGGCACGGCCGTCGCAATAGAGGCGGCAATTGACGACCTGCTGCGCGGCGGCCGTATTGGGGGATCCATACATTGAGCAGCACCTCGACCCCTCATGCCTCGAGGGGCTTGACTGAATGGGGCGGACCATATCATGGCGGCCGCGCCGGGAGCCACCGCAGGATGGCCGAAAAGCACCGACGCCGGACATGAAATCGATGTCGATCGCAAGGGTCCCGACGGCCCGATGGAACCCCGTTCGGACCGCTTCGACAGGATCGTTCCCGTCAACCCGGTTTGCCCCGCATCGAGGCCGGGTTAAACTGCATCCTCCGAGCCCACCCTCTTTTCATCACCGCTTCGTTTCATGGTCATGACGCCGCCGGACACCCTGCTCGATCCCGACGAACCCGACCCCGTGGCGATCCACCGGCCCGACGGCCGGTCACCCTATCTCCTCACCTGCGACCATGCGGGGCGTCTGCTGCCGCGCCGCTTGGGCGATCTGGGCATTCCCGCCTTCGAGCTGGAGCGGCATATCGGCTGGGATATCGGGGCCGCGGGCCTCACCCGGCAGATGGCGCACCGCCTCGACGCCACCGCCATCCGGCAGGCCTATTCACGCTTGGTCTGCGATTGCAACCGGCCGCCCGACGCCCCCGACTTCGCGACCCGGATCAGCGAGAACACCCAGATCCCCGGCAACCGCGATCTGACGCCGGCCGACATCGCGGCCCGGCGCGAGGAGATCTGGCGGCCCTATCACCAGGCGATCGCCGGCCTGCTCGATGCCCGCAAGGCCGCCGGACGGCCGACCTTGCTCATCGCCATGCACAGCTTCACGCCGGTCTATAAGGGCCAGTCGCGGCCCTGGCATGTGGGGCTGCTCTATAATCGCGACCGGCGGCTGGCGGATGCGATCCGGCCCCTGCTCCAGGCCGCCCAGGTTCCCGCTGACAGCGGCCATGCCGAAGCCGGGCGGCCGCTGGTGGTGGGCGACAACGAGCCTTACCGCTTGACCGATGAGACCGACTACACGGTCCCGGTGCATGGCGAGAAGCGCGGCCTCGTGAGCCTCGAGATCGAGGTGCGCCAGGATTTGATCGCGAGCCAGCAGAGCCAGGCCGCCTGGGCGGTGTTGTTCGACAAACTGCTGTGCGAGGTGCAGGGGCGGTTTGTGAATTGAGTTGTATTTTCTGATTTAAACACAATCTATACTTGATAGACCAGTCCCCTCCCCCCACGAGGGGGAGGGCCAGGGAGGGGGCCGCTCCGCCTCCCGATCCAGAGCGTCGATCATGATCCACCCCGCGATCACGCAGTCCGCCCACACGCTGCGTCAACGCATGTCCGGCGCCGAAGGACGGTTGTGGTATCTCCTGCGGCGCAAGCAACTCGACGGCTTCCGTTTCCGCCGCCAGCAGCCTATCGGCTCTTACATCGTCGATTTCGTTTGCTTGAAGGAACGGCTGGTCATCGAGCTCGATGGCGGCTCGCATACAGAGACGCAAGGCTATGACGAGGTCCGAACGGCGTGGCTCGAGGCGAAAGGTTTCCGTGTCCTGCGATTCTGGAACAATGACGTGTTGGAAAATCAGGAAGCGGTGATCGACGGGATTCTAGAGGTGCTGGAGCACTGACAGTGTAGCCCTCCCCCTTGAAGGGGGAGGGGACAAGAAAATGAGGCGCGTTTGATTCATTGTCCCCTCCCTCAACTTCTGGGGGAGGGTTAGGGAGGGGGCTGCTCGATCTAGCCTACGCGCATCCCTACCCCTTCTTCCTCTGATTCACCCCGTCCGCGATCAGCGCGATCATCTCGAACATCAGCGCCATCGCGGTCATCGCCGTGATGTTCGAGGGATTGTCCTTGGTCGGGATCATGCAGACGATGTCGCCGCCGATCACGTCGAGGCCGCGCAGGCCGTGGAAGATCTTCTCGGCCTGCCAGGCGCGCAGGCCCCGCTGCATCGGTTCCATGTTGGCGACGGCCGGCGCCTCCGCCGGATCGAGCACGTCGAGATCGAAGGTGATATAGAGCGGCATGTCGCCGACCCTGTCACGGATGATCCGCACCGTGCTCTCGATGCCGAGCTCGAAGAATTCCTCGGCCGGGATGAGCTTGTAGCCGAGCTTGCTGGCGGTGATGTCGGCGCGCGGCTTGATCGGGTTGCCGCGCATGCCGATCTGGACCGAGCGGGTCGGATCGACATGCTGCTCGGCCACCGTATAGGCCGCCCAATGGGCCGCTGAGCGCACCGAGCCCAGCCAATGCGGGATATGCTCGTAATCGTCGCGATGGGCGTCGAAATGGAGCAGCGCGCATTTGCGCCCGCCGGTAAGCCTCGCATCCTTGCCGGCGATCGCCTTGAGGATCGGACCGGTGATGGCGTGATCGCCGCCGATCGAGACCGGCCGCGTGCCGGTGCGGTCGAGCCGCTTGAAGAAGCCCTCGATGTCCTGGACGCAGATGTCGTTGACCATGGCGTGGGGCAGCGGCACATCGCCCAGATCGTGGATCCGCGCGACCTCCCAGGGCACGATGCCGAACTTCTGATGGCCGCGGCGATACCAGCCGGAATTGTTGCGCACGGCGCGCGGCGCCAGATGCTGGTCGCGCTCGGTCGAGCCATTGCCCGAGCTGTGCGGCACGCCGACCAGCCCGATATCGCAGTTCGCCGGGTTTTCGTCCCAGGGGCATTTGAAGAAGGTCTGGATGCCCCACCAATACCAGGGCTCCATCTCCGCCTTCTTGCGCTGGAATTCTGCTTCGTCCATGACGCGTCGCTCCCTCTGGATGTCGTGGCAACCTTGCCCGCAGTGGATCGAGGACCGGTCCGGAAGGTCAAGGGTGAAGTTCGCCAGCCACGAAGGCGCGGCCGTTCATTGGTCACGCCATGGTCCCGCTCCCCAGCGCGGGGCGGGCTGTGCCATGCTGACGACACACCCCTTTCAACCCGCCGCAACATCCCCGCCCGCAGCCCATGACCAGATCAAACGCGTACGATTATGTGATCGTCGGCGCCGGCTCCGCCGGTTGCACGCTTGCCAACCGGTTGACCGAAGACCAGGGCGTCTCGGTCCTGATTCTCGAGGCTGGCGGCTGGGACCGCGATCCCTGGATTCATATCCCACTGGGCTGGGGCAAGATCCTGACGAAGCGGCTGCATGACTGGATGTATTTCTGCGAGCCCGAGCCCAGTGTCGGTGGCCGGGCCGTGGAATGCTCGCGCGGCAAGGTCGTGGGCGGCTGCTCCTCCACCAACGCCATGGCCTATGTGCGCGGCCACCGCAGCGACTATGACCGCTGGCGCGCACAAGGGCTCGAAGGCTGGGGCTTCGACGACGCCCTTCCCTATTTCCGCAAGCAGGAGCGTTGGGAGGGAGGCGCCAGCCCCTGGCGCGGCGGCGACGGGCCGCTCTCGACCCAGACCTGCAAATTCAAGGACCCGCTGCTTGACGCCTTCGCGGCGGCGGGCAAGAGTGCCGGCCATGGCTGGACCGACGACTATAATGGCGAGCATCAGGAAGGCTTCGGCCGGCTGCAGATGACGATCGGCAACGGCCGGCGCTCCAGCGCCGCCACTGCCTATCTGCGCCCCGCCTTGAAGCGCGGTCATCTCGCCATCGAGGTCAAGGCGATGGTCACGCGCATCCTGTTCGAGGGCCATCGCGCGGTCGGGGTCGAATATCTGCAGGACGGCCAGACCCGGACCGTGCATGCGAACCGCGAGCTCATTCTCTCGGGCGGCGTCATCAACACGCCCCAGACCCTGATGCTGTCGGGCGTCGGCGATCCGGAAGAGCTCAAGAAGCATGACATCCCCGTCAGACTGGCGCTGCCGGGCGTCGGGCGCAATCTGCAGGATCATGTCTCGGTGATCCTGATGTATCTGCGCAAGGCGCCGCCGAGCCCGTTCCTCAAGGCCATGCGCTATGACCGCATCGGACGCTCGCTGATCGAGGCCTATTGCTTTGGCACCGGCTTCGCCGCCGACGTGCCCGGCGGCAGCACCGCCTTCCTCAAGAGCCGCGCCGGCCTCCCGCAACCGGACATCCAGTTCCTGCTGACGACGGCCTCACTGGGCGCCTGGCCCTATTTCGAGCCCTTCAAGAAGCCGTTCCCGGATTCCTTCGCCTGCCGCGTGGTGATGCTGCATCCCGAGGCGCGCGGCGCCGTGACCCTGAAATCCACCGACCCGAACGCGCATCCCCGTATCCTGCAGAACTTCCTCTCGACCGACGCCGACTGGAAGGCCCTGCGCGCGGGCGTGCGGATGGCGCGCGAGGTGGCGGCCCAGCCCTCGATGCAGCCTTACGTGGCGCGCGAGATCGCGCCGGGCCTCGAGAAGACCGCGGATTCCGACATCGACGCCCATATCCGCAAGACCTCGATCACGGTCCATCACCCCGCGGGCACCTGCAAGATGGGCGTGGAGTCCGATCCCATGGCGGTGGTGGATACCAAGCTCAAGCTGCGCGGCATCGAGGGCCTGCGCGTGGTCGACGCCTCGGTGATGCCCGACCTGCCCACGGGTAACATCAACGCCGCCGTGGTGATGATCGCGGAAAAGGCGGCCGACCTCATCCGCGGCAGAGCCTAAGGGTTTCCAATCGTCGCCTCTCGTTCGCACTTGCAATACCCGTCGGGTCACTTGTCAGGGCGCGCCACGCCGAAGATTGGGCATCGCTTTGATTGCAAGGCGCAAATGACTGAAAAGCTACAAAGATTCGGCGGTCCCCTGCGCCGCAGGCTATTGACGCCACCGCCCGATAAATGCGCTTAATTGATGTGGGATTACCTCGCTTGGATTTCGTGCTGATTTTTGGGCGCATGGGGAGGGCTTGACGACGCCGGAAGTTCGTTGCCACGCCACGGCCTCCGAGCTTCCGAATGGGTTCTAGGACCCCGATCGGCCCCCCTGTCTCGCCATTCGCAACCGATTTGTTGGCCGAAGGGCCCCGAGACAAAGACATTGGCAACGGCCGCCATCCCCGACTACACCGCTCCCGGGCTCACCTTGACGCCCCAGGGCGGCGACACTTTGCTGCTGAGCCTCAGCGGCGACTGGCAGTTGCGCTCGGGTCTTCCAACCTCGGCGCAGGTGGATCAGCAGCTGGGCTCCAATCCTGCCGCCAAACGCCTGAGGTTCGACGCCGGAAAGCTCGGCAGCTGGGATAGCGGCCTGCTGGCCTTCCTGGTGGGCATACAGGATCTCTGCAAGACGCGCGGCCTCACGCTCGATGCGGGCAACCTGCCGGAAGGCGCCGGCCGGCTGCTGAAGCTGGCGGTCGCAGTGCCAGAGCGCCAGGGCGCGCAACGCACCAGCAAGCGCGTGGATTTCCTCACGCTGCTCGGCAAGGAAGTCATCGCCGCAGGGCGGTCCGCCGGCGAGATGGTCGAGTTCCTCGGCTTGGCCGTCCAGACCTTCGGCAAGCTCATGATCGGCCGAGCCCGCTACCGGCGCTCCGATCTCATCGACATCATCTATGAATGCGGCGCGGCGGCCCTGCCCATCGTCGCGCTCATCTCCTTCCTGGTCGGATTGATCCTGGCCTTCGTCGGCGCCATCCAGCTGCAGCAGTTCGGCGCCCAGATCTATGTCGCCGACCTGGTCGGCATCGCCATGGCGCGCGAGATGGGCGCGCTCATGACGGCGATCATCATGTCGGGGCGCACCGGCGCCGCCTTCGCCGCCCAGCTCGGCACGATGCAGGTCAACGAAGAGATCGATGCGCTCTCGACCTTCGGCCTGTCCTCGATGGAATTCCTGGTGCTGCCGCGGATGATCGCGCTCATCGTCATGATGCCGCTGCTCTGCATTTTCGCCGACCTCATGGGCATCCTCGGTGGCGCGCTCGTCGGCGTCGGCATGCTGCATCTGTCCCTGACGTCGTATGTCAACGAGACGCTGAATGGCGTCGGGCTGATGGATTTCGCGGTCGGCATCTTCAAGAGCTCGGTGTTCGGTGTGCTGGTCGCCGTGTCGGGCTGCCTGCGCGGCATTCAGTGCGGCCGCAGCGCGTCCGCCGTCGGCCTTGCCGCCACCTCCGCGGTCGTCACCGGCATCGTCTTCATCATCGTGACGGACGGCATCTTCGCCGTCATCACGGCCGCTCTCGGGATCTGAGGGAGCGCGCGTCATGCCCGACACCGCCCCCGCGACCGACGCCCATATCACCGTCAAGAATCTGGATATGGCCTATGACGATTTCGTCATTCAGCGAAATCTTAACTTCACGATCAACCGCGGCGACATCTTCATCATCATGGGCGGCAGCGGCTGCGGCAAAAGCACCCTGCTGAAGCATCTGGTGGGCCTGAAGGCCCCCGCCCGGGGCCAGGTGCTGTTCGGGGAGCAGGACCTCTGGGCGGCCGATCCGGAAGAGCAGCAGCGCATGATGCGCCGCTTCGGCATTCTCTATCAGAGCGGCGCGCTCTGGAGCTCGATGACCTTGGCCGAGAATATCGCGCTGCCGCTGGGCGAGTTCACCGACCTCAAGCCCGCCGAGATCCGCAAGATCGCCTCGCTCAAGATGAAGCTGGTCGGCCTCGCCGGCTTCGAGGATTTCTATCCCTCGGAGATCAGCGGCGGCATGCGCAAGCGCGCCGGCCTCGCTCGCGCCATGGCGCTCGATCCCGAGATCCTGTTCTTCGACGAGCCGTCGGCCGGCCTCGATCCGATCAGCTCGCGCATGCTGGACGACCTGATCCTCGAGCTCCGCGACAGCCTTGGCGCCACCATCGCGGTGGTCACCCACGAGCTCGCCAGCATCTTCACGATCGGGAACAACTCGGTGTTTCTCGACGCCGACACCAAGACGATGATCGCGCAGGGCGACCCCAAGAAGCTGCGCGACGAATGCCCAGACCCGAAAGTCCGCAACTTCCTCCTGCGCGGCGAGCTCGCCAAGTCCGGAGCCGGGGCGCCAGGGTGACACGCGGGGGAAACAGGACAAGCTGATGGCCAAGAAATCCAATCCGAAACTCATCGGCGCCTTCGTCTTAGGCGCGATCGTGCTGGCGCTCGCCGGTGCCGTCGCCTTCGGCGGCACCAAATTCCTCGAGCACAAGCAGAATGCTGTCCTCTATTTCGAGGGCTCGATGGGCGGCCTGGCCGTGGGCGCGCCGGTGGACTTCCGCGGTGTCCAGATCGGCACCGTCACCTCCATCAACATCAACTACAATATCGACGAGCAGACGCTGAAGATCCCGGTCGTCATCCAGATTTTCCCGAACATGCTTCATGTCGTCGCCGGGAAACGCGACGTGAACAACTTGAAAGTCTTGGTGGAGCGCGGCCTGCGCGCCCAGCTCGTGGTCCAGTCCCTGGTGACCGGGCAGGCGAGCGTCGAGTTCGATTTCCATCCGGAGACTCCGGTCAGGCTGGTCGGCGGCGTCACCGGACTGCCGGAACTGCCGACGATCCCCTCCAGCATGGACGAGATGCAGGCCAATATCTCGGCGGTACTGGAGAAGCTCAGCAAGATGCCGCTCGACCAGATCTCCTCCCAGGTCAGCGGTGCGATCCTCAACCTGCAGCAGATGCTGACCGACGCAAGCACGATGATAAAGGGCGTCAACGAACAGATCACGCCAACGCTGGCGGACCTGCAGGGGACCGCCCAGCAGGCCCATGACTTGATGCTCGCCGCCAATGACCGCATCCAGATGAAGGAAGGCGAGCCCCTTTATACATTGAACGACACCTTGAGTGATTACGGCAAGTTGGCGGACCAGCTCCAGGGCAAGACCGCGATTCTGACCAACGACCTGCAGACCACGCTCAAGACTTTGAACGCGGCGCTGGCATCGGTCGACGACGTGACAACCCTGCTGGAACGCGATCTCGCCAAGAACCCGGCCCTGCTGTCACAGACGACCGACACCTTGCGGGAGTTCAAGGCGATGGCCCAGTCGATCCGCGCCCTCGCCGATTATCTCCAGCGCAACCCGAACGCCCTGATCACCGGCAAACAATGAACCAGGAGAGGCCTATGCCCCGTTTCTTCGGTCTGATGGCGGCGGTCGCTCTCGTTGCCGCCCCGCTTCTGCTTTCGGGCTGCGCCAACAGCAAGCCCTCGCGCTTCTATGTCCTGACGCCGGTCTCGGCCCCCAACCCGGCTGCCGCTCCGGGCCCCTCGCTCGGCGTGGGGCCGGTGACGATCCCGCAATATCTGGACCGACCCGAGATCGTGACTCGCAGCAGCGACAATCAACTCCAGCTTGCGGAATTCGATCAATGGGGCGGGCGCATCGGCGACAACATCACCCGCGTGCTGGCCGAGAATCTCTCCTCGTTGCTCAAGACCGATCGCGTCTCGATCTATCCCTGGACCGACTCCAGCGCATTGACCGATCAGATCACTGTCAACATCACCCAGTTCGAACGCGATCAATCAGGTTCGGTGGCGCTCACCGCCTTCTGGACCATCGCCGATGCCCAGAGCGGCAAGATCCTCCTCAACGGGCGCTCGAATATCCAAAAGCCGGTCACGGCCAGCGCGACGGGCGACAATTATGAAGCGATTGCCGCCGCCATGAGCCAGGCCCTCGCCGGCCTCACCGACGAGCTCGTCGCCGCGATCCGGCGGCTGCCCGCGGGCTGATTCTGCGGGAGCGATTGCCGCTTTCGTCCTTGCCTGGGTTCCGGAACTGCGCCGCCGGGGCGGTTCGGGACTGCGCGGATGTCGATCCGGCGCGTTGATCTCGGTATGGCCGCCTGATCGCGCCGATCTGGATGGCGCGTTCCCGCAGCCAGAACCGAATCCCTTGGGAGACGAGGATGGCCAAGAAGACTGGCGAGAAACGCAACGCAGCGGTCGGCGCGAAAGCGCCATCGAAAGCCGACACACATGCGACCAAGATCAAGGGCAAGGACTACCAGCGCGAACTCCGCAAGCTGCATGTCGAACTGGTCAAGCTCCAGGAA
>NZ_JBOHKS010000315.1:0-5936 GCF_050729195.1 Hypericibacter sp. | reverse complement strand
ACATGGCGATGAGCCGCAGATCCTCGCGCAGATGGCGCTGCGCATCGAGCGCCAGCGCCATGCCGAGATCGGCATCGAGGCTGCGCTCATGGAACTCGTCGAACAGCACCGCCGCCACGCCCTCGAGCCCCGGATCGGCGAGGATGCGCCGCGCGAACAATCCCTCGGTCAGGAACTCGATGCGCGTGCGTGGACCCACCGCCGCCTGCAGCCGGACGCGGAATCCGACGGTGTCGCCGATGGATTCGCCGCGCTCCTGCGCGATGCGACGCGCGGCCGCGCGCGCCGCGAGGCGCCGCGGCTCCAGCACCAGGAGCTTGCCGCCCTGCGCCCAGGGCTCGTCGAGCAAGGCCGGCGGCACGCGCGTGGTCTTGCCGGCGCCGGGCGGCGCCACCAGCACCGCATTGGGCGAGCGCGCGAGCGTTCGTTTGAGCTCCGGCAGTACGTCGTCGACCGGCAGCTTGATCATGAGGGTGATGTCATCGCGGCTGATCGAAATAGCGGCTGGGCGTGACACCCAGGCTGCGCCGAAACATGGCGGTGAAGGCGCTGGGACTTTCATAGCCCAGATCGAGCGCCACCGTCGTGACCGGCTCACCGGCCCCCAGCCGCGCCAGCGCCTCGATCAGCCGCGCCTGCTGGCGCCAGGCGCCGAAGCTCATGCCGGTCTCGCGCTGGAACAGCCGCGCCAACGTGCGCCCGCTGGCGCCGGCGCTGCGGCCCCATGCCTCGAGCGCGCGGCCATCCTCGGGATGGCGCAGCAGCGTCTCGCAGATCTTTGCCAATCGCGGCTCGGCCGGCATCGGCAGATGGAGCGGCAGCGCCGGCAGCACGCGGATCTCGTCGAGGATGAGGGCAATCAAGCGACCGGCAGCGCCCTCGGTGTCATAGAGACGCGGCAGCTCCATCGCGCGCAGGATCATCTCGCGCAGCAGCGGCGATACCGACAGCACGCGGCATTGCTGCGGCATCGAGCCGGCGGCCGCGGGCTCGACATAGAGCGTGCGCATCGAGACCGCCCCGGTCATGCGGATCGCATGATCGGTCGCGGGCGGAACCCAGAGGGCGCGATGCGGCGGCACCACCCAGGACCCTTCCGGCGCCGTCACCGTCATCACGCCGGTGACCGCATGCAGCAATTGCGCACGGCGATGACGATGCGCGGGAACCACCTCGCCGGCGCGATAGGAGTCCGCCCAGGCGACGACGTCTCGCGGCGTGTCGCCCAGCAGATCGGGGTCCGCGTGAGCGGGCCGTTTTGTCCGTTTCTCGATAGTGACTGACATGATAGCGAGAGTAGGACAAGGGGCCCACGCCTACAATCCCTGTCCTGCCGACCTGCCTCGCCTTGGGAGCCCCCTAGCCGCCATGCGCCGTTCCGATCCGACCATCGGCTTCATCAATCTGGGCCATGTGCTGGTCCATCTCTTCATGCTGATCTTCCCGACCGCCGTGCTGGCGCTGGAGCGGGACTGGAACACGCCTTACAGCCAGCTGCTCGGCCTCTCGCTCGGCGGGCTCGTCGCCTATGGCGGCGGCTCGCTGCCGGCCGGCTGGCTCGGCGACCGCTGGAGCCGGCGCGGCATGATGGTGATCTTCTTCTTCGGCACCGGTGTCGCCGCCATCGCCACCGGCTTCGCGCAAGGGCCCACCGGCATCTTCGTCGGCCTCACCGCCATCGGCCTGTTCGCCTCGATCTATCATCCGGTCGGAATCGCGCTCCTGGTGCGCAACCAGGCCAAGGTCGGGCGCACGCTCGGCATCAATGGCGTGTTCGGCAATTTCGGCATCGCCAGTGCCGCCCTCATCACCGGCGCGCTCTGCGATTGGGTCGGCTGGCGCGCGGCCTTCTTCCTGCCCGGCGCCATCGCCATCATCGCCGGGTTCTTCTTCCTCATGACGGTGCGCGCGACGACCGAAGCGCCCTTGACCGAGACGCGGCCGGCCGGTGCCCTGCCACGCCGCCTGTTGTTGCGGGTCGGGCTGGTGCTGTTCGTCGCCACCATATGCGACAGCGTCATCTTCAACGCCACCACCATCGCCATGCCGAAGGTGTTCGCCGAGCATCTGGCGGCCTTCACCGATTCGACGCTCGGGATCGGCGCTCTCCTCTCGATCGTCTATGTCGTGGCGGCGATGGCCCAGCTCCTGGTGGGGCAGCTGATCGACAAGCGCGGCGTGGGCCGCGTGTTCCTGCCGGTGGCGGCCCTGCAGGTACCGCTGCTGATCGTCGCCAGCATGAGTCCCGGCATCGGCATCCTGCCGATCGCGGTCGCGCTGATGTTCTCGGTCTTCGGCCTGATCCCGATCCTCGACGCGATGGTGGCGGTCATCGTCGACGAGCGCTGGCGCGCGCGGGTCTATGCCATGGGCTATGTTCTCTCCTTCGGCGCCAGCCCACTGGCCGTGCCCCTGATCGCCTACACCCATGATGCGGCGGGCGGGTTCTCGACCCTGTTCCTCGCGCTCGCCGCGATCGGCATGGGCACGGTCGCGTCGGCCCTGTTTTTGCCGCAAAGGGCGCTCGTCCGGGCCTGAGCGCAACGGCGGAAAAGCCCCAGATTCCACAGGCCCGGACTAGCGCCGCAGCGCCTGCTGCGCCATCCTGCTCTCCATGGATGGCAGCCATCTGAAATTGGCTCAACTGAGGGGCGTTCGTCGCCCTATCTTCAGACATGGGTGCGCCGCTTGCGCGTCCTCTCGCCCTGGCGTCACCGCCTCCCCGCCGCTGTCTTCCGAACTGAATTCCGGTTCATGATTCGCGTCCGGCCTTCCTCGCCCATGACCACGCCGCTGATCGTCGCTTGCGCGCTGTTCATGGAGAACCTCGATTCGACGGTGGTGTCGACGGCCCTCCCCACCATCGCGAAGGCCTTCAACGAGAATCCGATCCATCTCAATCTCGCCATCACCTCTTATCTGCTGAGCCTCGCGGTCTTCATCCCGGTCAGCGGCTGGGTCGCCGACCGCTATGGCGCGCGTCACGTCTTCCGCATCGCCATCGTCGTCTTCACTCTGGCCTCGATCCTCTGCGGCCTCAGCAACTCGCTGGCCGAGTTCGTCGCCGCGCGCATCCTGCAGGGCATGGGCGGCGCCATGATGGTGCCGGTCGGGCGGCTCGTGGTGTTGCGCGCCGTCAGCAAGACGCAGCTCGTCAGCGCCATGGCCTATCTGACCGTGCCGGCGCTGATCGGGCCGGTGATCGGCCCGCCCGTCGGCGGCTTCATCGTCACCTATTTCTCCTGGCGCTGGATCTTCTGGCTCAACCTGCCGATCGGCATATTGGGCATCGTGCTGGCGACGCTCTTCATCGCCGATGCGCGCGAGCCCAAGACGCCGCCGCTCGATCTGCTGGGCTTCATTCTCAGCGGCGTCGGCCTTTCGGGCCTCGTCTTCGCCTTCGAGACCATGGGCCGCGGCATCCTGCCGGGCTGGATGGTCACAGTGATGCTGATCGCGGGCCTGACCGCCATGACGCTCTATGTCCGCCATGCGCGCCGGGTCGCCCATCCCGTGATCGATCTGAGCCTGCTGCGCGTCCCGACCTTCCGAACCAACATCCTGGGCGGCACGCTGTTTCGCATCGGCATCGGCGCCCTGCCCTTCCTGATGCCCTTGATGCTGCAGCTCGCCTTCGGCCTGACGCCGCTCAATTCCGGCCTGCTGACCTTTGCCGCCGCCGCCGGCGCGCTCTTCATGAAACTGACCGCGGCCCCGATCCTGCGTCGCTTCGGTTTCAAGCGCACCATGATCGCCAACGCGCTCATCAGTGCCGCCTTCCTCGCCAGCTATTCCTTCTTCGAGCCCAGCACGCCCGGCTGGGTCATCCTGGCGCTTCTGCTGTCGGGCGGCTTCTTCCGCTCGCTGCAATTCACCGCGCTCAACACCATCGCCTATGCCGACATGCCGCCCGAGAAGATGAGCCTCGCCACCAGCTTCGCCAGCATGGCGCAGCAGCTCTCCGTCAGCATCGGCGTCGGTGTCGGCGCCTTGGCGCTCCATGTCTCGATCTATTTCCATGGCGGCCATCTCACAGCCGAATCTTTCGCCTCGGCCTTCTATGTGATCGCGCTCTGCGCCGCCGCCTCAGCCCTGACCTTCATCGGGCTCCCCGCCAATGCCGGCGACGAGGTCAGCGGCCATGCCCGCCGACCGATGCCTCAACCGGTGCTGGCACCGAAGGATTCCTGAGACTTATCAACAGGAAACCGGTCCAGGGCTTGTGTCCGGCGGCCCTCCTCCCTGACAATCGCCAAAGTCCCGGGCCGGCTTCCGGCCGGACCTGACGTCAACGAACAAGAACACCAGATCGATGCCGGCCAATCGCAATCTCTTCGCCATCCTCGCGCGCAACTTCCCGAGGGATCCGGGAGCACCGCTGTTGGAATCCGCGGACGGCTCCATCCGCAGCTATGCCGAGATCCTCGATCTGAGTGCCCGCATCGGCCGCGCGCTCCTCGCCGCCGGGGCCGCGCCCGGCGAGCGCGTCATGGTCCAGGTCGAGAAGACGCCCGAGGCCCTGGCGCTTTATCTCGCGGCCTTGCGCATCGGGGCGATCTATCTGCCGCTCAACACCGGCTATCGCCGCGACGAGGTCGAGTATTTCCTGACCGACGCCGCGCCCAAGGTCGTGGTGGTGACGCCGGGTTCGCCGCTCGCCGACGAATCGCTGGTGAAGGATCACGGCGCGCGCCTCCTCACGCTCGACGCCGAGGGCCGCGGCAGCCTGATGGATTCCGCCTCGCGCCAACCGGCCGAGCTCGACGATTTCGTCTGCGACGACGATACGATCGCGGCGATCCTCTATACCAGCGGCACCACGGGCAAGCCCAAGGGCGCCATGCTGAGCCATGGCAATCTCTCCTCGAACGCTGCCGCCCTGCATGAGATCTGGCGCTTCGATCCGCGCGACCGGCTGCTGCATGCGCTGCCGATCTTCCACACCCATGGGCTCTTCGTCGCGCTCAACACCACGCTGATGAACGGCACCAGCATGATCTTCCTGCCGCGCTTCGACGCGGCCGAGATCGTCCGCCTCCTGCCACGCGCGACCGTCATGATGGGGGTTCCGACTTTCTATACGCGGCTTCTGGCCACGCCCGAATTCACCCGAGATTGCTGCCGCCAGATCCGGCTCTTCATCTCAGGCTCGGCGCCGCTCACGGTCGAGACCTTCAACGCCTTCAAGGAGCGGACCGGCCACACCATCCTCGAGCGCTACGGGATGACCGAGGCCAACATGATCACGTCCAATCCTTACTTGCGCGATCGTGTCGCGGGGAGCGTCGGCTTCCCGCTGCCGGGCGTGAGCTTGCGCATCGCCGACGATGAGGGTCATGCGCTGAAGCCGGGCGAGGTCGGGGACATCGAGGTCAAGGGCCCCAACATCTTCCATGGCTATTGGCGCAATCCGGAGAAGACCAAGTCCGAGTTCCGTGCCGACGGCTTCTTCATCACCGGCGACGTCGGCCGCATCGACGAGCGCGGCTATGTCCATATCGTCGGCCGCTCCAAGGACCTGATCATCTCCGGTGGCTTCAATGTCTATCCCAAGGAAGTGGAGACGGTGATCGACGCGCTGCCGGGTGTCGCCGAATCGGCGGTGATCGGCGTGCCCCATGCCGATTTCGGCGAGGCCGTCGTGGCGGTGGTGGTGGCCAAGCCTCATGCGGCACTGGCCGAACGCCAGATCGCCGACGCGACCCGCGAGCATCTGGCCGCTTACAAGACGCCCAAGGCGGTGTTCCTGGTGAAGGAGCTGCCGCGCAACACCATGGGCAAGGTCGAGAAGGCCAAGCTGCGTGACACCTACAAGACGACCTTCGCGCAAGCAAGGGCGGTGCCGTGACGGTGCCATCAATTTGCCCCGGAAACCGGGGTAAGAATCCGGTCGCGCATCGTTAGAGTGGCGCGAAGGGCCCCGCCGGCGGGCCCCT
>NZ_JBOHKS010000314.1:0-23778 GCF_050729195.1 Hypericibacter sp. | reverse complement strand
AAGGGCAGCACCTTGATGCCGGCGGCGCGCATCTTGATCATGTTCTCGATCGTGGCGTCGAACTCGCGCTTGTTGCCGATGCGCTCCGACATTTCCTGGGTGATGCCCCAGGGCTCGCCCTCGAAATGCATGTTGTAGCGCAGCCCGAAGGCCGGCGTGACGTAGTGCTTGTCTTTGACCTTCTCCAGCGCGTCGATGGTGCGGTCGGTCACGAAGGTCGCGTGATAGATGAACTCGACCCCGTATTGGATGCATTGCGCGACCGAGCTGTCGGCATGGGCATGCGCCGCCATGCGCTTGCCCAGATTGTTCGTGGTCTCGCAGATGGCGCGCACTTCCTCGTCGGTCATCGGATTCGTGATCGAGCCGACCTTCGGATAGCAGAAGGAATCGCCGGAATTGTTGAATTTGATCAGGTCCACACCCTCGCGCACCATGGCACGGACGATCTGGCGGAAGCCGTCGGGGCTGTCGGCCACGAGGCCGTTGGCGGGGATCTGCCGACCCCACATATTGCCGTCGGCGAGCCCACCGGAGACGGTGAGCTCGGGCGAGGTCGCGAGCAGGCGCGGCCCCGGAATCCGGCCGGCGTTGATCTCCTCGCGCAAAACGATATCGAGCCGTGGCTTGGCGGCCGCCCCGCTCACCACGGCGGTGAAGCCGTAGTCGATGGCGGTCCTGGCGTTGTAGGACGCCTCCATCATGTTCTCTTCGACCGGCATGCGGCCGATCTCTTCCAGCGTCGTCACCGCCGGATAGCTCAGATGGCCATGGGTGTTGACGAAGCCCGGCATCAGCGTGGCACCGCCGCCGTCGACCACGCGCTTGCCCTCGGCCGACAGCCGTTCGGCGCCCTTGGCGACGGCATGGATGCGGTTGCCCTGGATCTCGACCTCGCCCGGATAGAGCCGTTCGCTCAGCCCGTCGAAGATCCGGACATTCGTGAAAACCGTGTTCTGCATGGCTCTCTCCCGCCCGCCGCGAACGGGCTTTCGGGGCTCTCTCGTCGGCCGCTTTCAAATCCTATCACCGCGGGGGCCGCCCGCGCAGGCCCTGATTCCGCAGGCCTTGATTGCCAAGTCAGTTGTAGTTGACCACCAGGAACTTGATATCGGTCATCTCTTCCATCGCGAAGCGGGTGCCCTCGCGCCCGAAGCCCGATTCCTTCCAGCCGCCGAAGGGCATGTTGTCGATGCGATAGATCGGCACGTCATTGATCATCAAGCCGCCCACATCCCATTCCTCGAGCGCCCGCAAGGCCGCCCGCAGATCGTTGGTGAAGAGGCCGCCCTGCAATCCGTAACGGCTGTCATTGGCGCGGCGCACGCCCTCCTCGATCGAATCGATCGGGCTCAGGGTCATGACCGGGCCGAAAATCTCCTCGCGTTCCACCAGCATGTCCGGCTTGGTGCCCTCGAGGATGGTGGGGGTGATGACATTGCCCTGGCGCTCGCCGCCGGCGATGACCCTGGCGCCGCCCTCACGCGCGGCTTTGATCCAGCTCTCGATCCGGTCGGCCGATTTGCTGTCGATCACCGGACCGACATCCATTCCCTCCTGCAGCGGATTGCCGACCTTGCAGGCCGCGATCCGCTCCAGCAGCTTGGCCTTGAAGGCATCATAGACCGCGCGTTGCACCATGATCCGCTGCACGCCGATGCAATACTGGCCGCCATAGACCACGCCGCCGCGCACGCAGCGTGCCGCCGCGAACCCCAGATCGGCATCGGCGCCGACGATGACGGCACCATTGCCGCCCAGCTCGAGCGCCACCTTCTTGCGGCCGGCGATCGACTTGATATGCCAGCCGACCTTGGCGCTGCCGGTGAAGGTCACCATGGCGAAGCGCTCGTCCTTGACCATGGTCTCGGCCAGCGCCACCGGGCAATGGATGACGGAAACGGCGCCCTTGGGCAGCCCTGCTTCCTCGAGCGCCTCGACCAGCTTCAGCGAGGTGAGCGGCGTTTGCGGCGCCGGCTTGATCACCACGCTGTTGCCGACCGCGATCGCCGGCGCCACCTTGTGGACCACCAGATTGAGCGGGAAATTGAAAGGGGCGATCGCAAGGATCGGGCCGATCGGATAGCGCCGCGCCAGGCCCAGGCGCCGGCGCAGGCCTGCGAGCTGCTCCAGATCGGCCTGGGCCAGATCGAGCGCGCCGCCGTCGCTGCGGGCGCTCTGATATTCGAACACGCCGCCATCGACATCGAGCGGGATCTCGGCGCCCGAGAACGACCTCGCCTCGGCCGCGGCGTTGCGCAGATTGAAGACGGCGCGCGAAACCTCGCCCCTCGCGTCATAGAGCGGCTTGCCCGCCTCCTGCGCGATCAGCGTGGCGAACTCTTCCCTGCGACCGCGGATGATTTCGGCGGCGCGCTCCAGGATATCGGCCCGCACGAAGCGCGGCAGCCGGCGCATGGTCTGGAATGTCTTCTCGGCCTGCCGAATGGCGGCCTCGACCTGCATCTCGCCGGCGACCGGCATCTGCCCGACTTCGCTGCCGTCGAAGGGCGAACGGATGCTCTCGACGGGCGTCCCTGTTCGGGCGTCTGGCGCGCGATGCTGATTCATGAGCGTGACTTGGGTCCGTGATGGGGCCGAGGAAAATCGAGCCTGAGAAAAAGAGGGACCGGCACGCCGCGGCGACTGCCTTCCGTCGGGGGGTCAGGCAGCCGCGGGTTTCAGGACGCCGTACCGGTCCCCGTCGAAAACCCTAGGGCCGGCGCCGGTGATGCCACAAGCGCAATTTCCAGAATATGGCGTTGCCGAAATGAGAACGGTGGGCGCGCGCCGCCAACCGATGCAGCGCCGCTATTTCAGCAGACGCAGCGCCTTCTTCAGATCCTCGAGGAACTCCTCCGCCGGGATCGGCAGTTGCCGGCCCCTATGGACGATGATCTCGGCATTCGCGTTGCGCGCGGGCGGATCGGCGAGCGGCACGCCCGCCACCCGGCCGCTGCCGATCTCGCCCTTGATGGCGAAGAAGGGCAGGAAGGCGACGCCCAGATCGAGGCGCGCGAAGCTCACCAGCATCTGGATCGAATCGGTGGTGAGGACGGGCTCGATGCGGATCTGCGACGATTGCTGGATCTGGTCCACCAGCTGCCGGATGCCGAAGGAGCTGTCCGGCAGGGCGATCGGATAACCCCTCAGCTCGGCGAGCTTGACCTGTTTCTTGCCGGCGATCGGGTGACGAGGACCGACCGCCGCATAGAGCCGCTGCGGCTGGGTCGCCACCACCTCGATATCGGGATGATAATGCGCATTGAAGGCGAGCCCGAGATCGGCATCGTCATTGAGGATGGTATCGACCACGCCCTGGCTGCCGCGAACCAGCACCGTGACGTTGACCGACGGATAGCGGTTCCGGAAATCCCGGATCACCTGCGGCAGGATGTCGATGATGCCGGCCTCGACCGTGCAGATCTTGATGGTGCCGCGGCGCAACGCCCGCAGATCGTCGATCTCGGAGCGGATGCGATCCAGATTGAGCATCGTCTGCTGGGCATATTTCGCCAGGATCTGGCCGGCATCGGTCAGCCGCACCCCGCGCGGATGCCGGTCGAACAGAGACACGCCCAGCTCTTCCTCGAGATTCTTGATCTGTCGGCTGACAGCCGACTGCGCCACATGCAGCGATTCCGCGGCCTTGCGGATCGAGCGCGTCTGCGCCACGGCGTAGAAATAACGGAGATGGCTGAGATGGAACAAGGGGGGCCGGGATGCTGCGAGGGAAGCGGGTGAAAGCCGAGGGACACGAGATCCCTGTCCTCACACTAGCCGGGATTTCAGGATGCAGCCAATCCGCCTGTGCCGGCTAACCGAAGCGCCGCAGATAATCCTGCGCCAGCCGGCAAGTGCCCACCGTGAAGCCGGTGCCCAGCCCTTGCGAGAATTCGAGATGCCGGCGCGTGCCCAGCCAGGCGACCTCGAGCATGCGGCGCAGCATGATGAAGGTCGGGATCTCGTCCTCCATTTCGCGCTGGAGCGGCATGACCTTGCGATAGCCCTTGAGCCAGGAGGCGATGAGCGCCGGGACCACCGGCTCCTCCTGGAGGAAGCTGAGGGCCGTGGCAAGGTCGTGGATGTACCAGCAGAGGCCGCAATCGTCGAAATCGATCACCTTGGTGACGTCGTTCTCCACCAGGATGTTGGCGAGCCTCATATCCGCGTGGATCAGGCCGAAATGCTCGCGCGCGGTGCCGATGCGCTCGAGCCGGCGCTTGAGCACGCCCGTCAGCCGCGACAGGATCTTCAAGGCCTCGGGGTCGACCCCCATGCCGTCCTGCCAGCGGCCCCACAGCGGATGCGCGCCGATGGCGGCATCGAAATCCCAGGCATGGCGCGTGAAGGTCTTCGGCACCGTCCAAGCCCGGGCGTGACGATGCATCCGCGCGGTGATCTCGCCGAGCCGCTCGAAATTGTCGATCAGCGTCTCGGCCGGCGGCTCGGCGCCGGCGAGGAAGCTGAACATCACCGCATGGCGCGGCTTGTCGAGATCGGGCGCGGAAAGGAGCTGGACCAGGCTGCCATCCTTGGCGGCGATGGGCTCGGGCGCGATGACGCCGGCATCGCGCCGCAGCGCCTGCATCCACATCAGCTCCGAGGCGATCGACGGGGCGCTGTGATAGCTCAGATTCTGCGAATGGACCCGCAGCACCACCGGTTCCGGGCGCGCCGGATCGCGCACCAGGAACATGGTGTTCTCCGATTGATGCAGCAGCGAGACGACCGTCCGATCTGAGACGTCATAGCGGCGCATCAGGTCCTGCGCTTCGCGATGCAGCGCGTCGTAGAGCGGACGGGGCAAGCCCGAAGAGTCGGGATCCATCACGACACCTCCATCACTGGGGGCTAGGCCGGGGACGCCGCCGCTGCCACAGCGGGCGCGAGGCCGAGATAGGCGGTTCGCACATTGGGATCGTTGAGAAGGTCGCGGCCCTTGCCCTGCAGCACGATCCGGCCGCGATCGAGCACATAGGCGCGGTCGGCAAGCCGTAGCGCCATCCGCGCATTCTGCTCGACCAGGATGATGGTGCGCCCGGCCGCCCGCAGCTCCGTGAGCACCCGCACGATCTCCTGGCACATCACCGGCGAAAGGCCGAGCGAAGGCTCGTCCAGCACCAGCAATTTGGGGTTGCCCATCAGCGCCCGGCCGATCGCCAGCATCTGCTGCTCGCCCCCGCTCATCGAGCCCGCGAGCTGATGCTGGCGGCGGCGAAGGACGGGGAAGCGCTCGAAGACCGTTTCGAGATTGCGCTTGAACGAGGCTTTGTCGCGGTTGAGATAGCCGCCCATCTCGAGATTCTCGGGCACCGTCATGAAGGGAAAGATCTCGCGACCTTCGGGCACGTGCGCGAGCCCGAGACCCGCGATGCGGTGCGCTGGAAGCCCCTGGATCGCCTGCCCCTCCAGCAGGACGGCGCCGGAACGGGCGCGCTTGAGCCCCGTAATGGTCCGCAAGGTCGTGGTCTTGCCGGCGCCATTGGCACCGATCAGGCTGACGATCTCGCCCTTGTGAACCGCGAAGGAGATGCCGCGCACCACCTCCGTCTTGTCGTAATCGACCACGAGATCGCGCACCTCAAGCATGGGCCGCCACCGCTTGCGCGTCTTCGTCGAGACCGAGATAGGCCTCGATCACGGCGGGATCGGCCGCGATCTCGGCGGGCTTTCCCTCGGCCAGCTTGCGCCCGAAATTGAGCACCGTGATGCGCTCACAGAGCCCCATCACGGTCTGCATGTCATGCTCGACCAACAGGATAGTGGCGCCCATGCGCTCGCGCACATCGCGGATGAGCTGCATCAGCGCCTCGGATTCCGTCCGGTTCATCCCAGCCGCCGGCTCGTCCAGCATCAGGAGCTTGGGCTTGGCGGCGAGCGCGATGCCGATGCCCAGCGAACGCTGATGCCCGAGCGGCAGGGTCTCGGCCGCCGCATCGCGATAATCGGCGAGCCCGATGAAGCGGAGAATCTCCTCCGCCGCCTCGAAATCGGCCGGGCTGAAGCGCCGGTGGGACCCGAAGAGCGAGCCCAGCACCGTGGGCCGGGCCAGGAGATGCGTGCCCAGCAGCAGATTTTCGACCACGGTGAAATGATGGAACACGGCGCTGCGCTGGAAGGTGCGCACCATGCCGAGGCTCACGGTCCGATGCGGCGGCAGCCCGGTGACATCGCGGCCTTCGAACTCGATCCGCCCGGCGCTGACCGCCAGCGTGCCGCTGATCATCGAAAAGAGCGTCGTCTTGCCGGCGCCGTTGGGGCCAATGATGCCATGGATGGCACCCTTCTCGACCACGAGGTCGAGCGCATCGACCGCGACCAGACCGCCAAAGCGCCGCGTGATGCCGGTGACCTTGAGCTGGCTCATGACGCGCCTCGCTTCAGGAGACCAATCCAGCCACGGACGCGACCGACCAGGGACTCGATCCCGCCCGGCACGAAGATCAGGAAGAAAATCAGCACCACACCGAAGATCAGCGGCCGCCATTCCAGCAGCGGGCGCGTCAGCTCGAACACGAAAGTCATGGCGATGAGCCCGACCGCGGCGCCCCAGAAGCTCTGCGTGCCACCCACCACCACCCAGATGATCAGATAGAGCATGGTGATGAGGTCGAAGTTCTTGGGGTCGATGGCGCCCATGCGGTGGGCCAGCATCGCCCCCGCCACGCCGGCAAAGCCGCTGCCGATCATGAAGGCCGTGCGGCGATAATGGGTCACGTCGATGCCGACGCATTCCGCCAGCGCCGGATCGGAATAAAGCGCCTTCCAGGTCATGCCGAGCCGCGACCGGTCGAGCAGATACATGATGCCGACGCAGACGAAGGCGACGAAGAGCGCGAAGAAATAATAGGGGATCGTCTCGAACAGCGAGTGCCCGAAGAGCTCGCCTTCGGGGATATTGATGATGCCGCGAATGCCGCCGAACGGCACGTCGAGCCGGATCCAGAACAGCCGCAGCAGCTCGCCCAGCGCGAAGGACGCGATGAAATAGCCGAAGGCGCGCGTGCGCAGCAGCGGCACGCTGATGAGGCCCGCGACCGCCGCCGCGACGAACCCGGCCAGCGGCACGGTCAGCCAGACCGGCAGGTCGAGCCCCTTGGCCATGAGCGCTGCCGAATAGCCGCCCGCCCCCATCATCACCACATGCGCCAGGCCCCAATCGCCGGTGGTGGTGATCAGGCGATAGCTGACCACCAAAACTAGATTCATCAGGAACAGGATGACGAGCTCGGTCTGGTAAGTCGGCAGGACGAAAGGCGCGGCGACGGCCAGGATCGCCGTCACGGCGGCCAGCAGCAGCGGCCAATGGCGGGCGTTGCGCCGCGCCGCAGGCCGTGCCGTCGCTTGAGCCGCCAGCCGCTCCACTGCCATCACACCGTCTCGCGACCCATGAGGCCTTGCGGGCGGACCACCAGCACCAGCGCCATGAGCCCGACGCCGACCATGGTGGCGATCACGCCATCGAACAGCGTGGTGCAGAAGGTGATGACGAAGCCCAGGATCACGGCCGCGATCATCGCGCCCTGGATGCTGGCCATGCCGCCCAGCACCACCACCACGAAGGCCATCAGGATGACGCTATGCCCCATATAGGGCGTGACCGGCGTGACCGGCGCCATCAGCGCGCCCGCCAGACCCGCCGAGGCGCCGGCGATGGTCATCGCCAGGGCCGACATGCGGTTGAGATCGATGCCCTGGAGGGCCGCCGCTTCGGGTTTTTGTGCCGCCGCGCGCAGAGCCTTGCCTTGCCGCGTCCGGTTCAGGAACAGCCACAGCGCCACCAGCGTCAGGATGGCGACCGGGAGGATCACCAGCCGCTGCGAGCCGATATGGGCGCCGGCGAAATCGACCGCGCCCATGATCGGCGTCGGAATGCGTTTCATCAGGCCGACGCCCCAGATCCGTCCGGCCAGGACCTGGAGGATGAAGGAGAGGCCGGCCGTCGCCATGAAACCGGCCAGAAGATTGTCGCGCGTCGGCCGGAAGATCAGCCGTTCGGCCGCGAGCCCCATCAAGGCCACGATCGGCACGGCGCAGAGCACCGCCAGCACGAAGGGATAGCCCGCGATGCCATAAAGCACATAGACGACATAGGCGCCGGCCATGAAGAACTCGCCATGGGCGAAGTTCGCCATCTTCATCACGCCGAAGGAGAGGGCCAGGCCGACCGCGACCAGCGCATAGATCGAGCTCGAGATCACCGCATTGGCGAATGTCTGGACGAAGGTCGCAAGATCCATCACGAGAACCGCTGGCTGGACTGCCGGTGCGGGTCTCGGGATCCGCCCCTCGTCGTGAGGCGGCGGATCCCGGCCAGCATGGGCGAAGAGAGCGCTTTCGTCACGCCACTATGATCGTCTATTGCCGTTGGTCCCACATCTGATTGCGGCGGCGGACTTCGGCGATCACGGCATCCTTATGCTGGGCGAACCAGGTCTCGAAGCGGGTCAGCGACTGGACCCGCTTGCAATTGCAGTCGGCGCGGAACTCGTTGTTCGGCACCAGCGGCGAGATCATGTTCTTCTCGCCCCACATCTCCTCGCCGGTGACCGCGGTCGGACCTTCGATGGTCGAGATCGTGTCGAGGCTGCGGAAGGCGGCCAGCACCTTGTCCGGATCGACGCTGCCGGCCTTCTGGACGGAGGCGAGATAGGCCTGCAGCATCGGCGTATAGAGCCAGTCGATGCCGTTCATCGGCCGCTTCTGGTCCTCGGGACCGCCGGCGCCATAGCGGGCTTTCCATTTCGCCGCGAAATCATGCTGCGCCGAGGGATCGCCCCACCAGGGATCGTCGAACAGGGGATAGGAGTCGATGGCCTTGACCTGCTGCAGCCAGTCGGCAGGCACGCGCTGCAGCGCCTGCTCGGGCTCGATATAGTTCGCCGCGATGATGCCCTTGAAGCCTTGCTGATAGAGCTGCTCCATCAGCAACGGAATGAAATCGGGCCAGCTGATCGACAGGCTGACGATGTCGGGCTTGGTCGCGAGGATTGCCGTCACGACTGGTGCGAAGTCGGTGGTGTCGGGCGCATAGAACTCGTCATAGACGACATCGAGCCCGACCGCCTTGGCGGCACCCACTTCCCAGGCCTGCCCGACCAGCGAGGTCGAGTCCTGCTGCGAGACGACCGCGTAGCGCTTGGCCTCGGGGTACATCTGGCGGATATAGGCCATGCGCATCATCTCGCCGCGCGGGAAGTAGTCGGAGCCCGAGATGATGTAGGGGCGCTTCGGATTGATGTCCGCGGTCGCCTCCGGCGCATAGAAAACTTTGTGCTCGGTCAGGAAGGGCAGCTGCGCGTCGCCGGTCGAGCCGCCGACATCGAGGATGATCTTCACATTATGCTCGAGCACCAGTTGGCGTGCGCCCTGGAGAGCCTTCGAGGCCGTGTACTCGTTGTCGAACTGATGGACGACGAGCTTGTAGCGCTTGCCGCCGACATCGAGCCCGCCCTCGGCATTGATTCCGTCGACCAGGAGATTGATGCCGGTGAGCCCCGGGAGCCCCCAACCCGCCGCGGGTCCCGAGAGCGGTGCGTTGAAACCGATATCCAGCGTGTCCTCGGCCCTGGTGGCTGTGGACGTCGCCATTGCCGCTGCCAAGGCCAGGGCGCCGAAAAGCCACCCCCGCCCGGCCGTCATAAGCCTATGCCCCATGATCGCCTCCTCCTCTGTGACCGGCTTCCAGAGCCGGTTTCCCTGCCGAGGCGCTTTGATGTGGCCTTATTTGTTGGCTTGGCGCCTTCGATTGCCACGATGATACGGGGCATAATTGGGCATATGCAACAATTCTCTTTCCCATATGCCACATTCTGGCATAATCGGCTGTGCCGACACGCTCATAACCAATTCTAAGAACTGAATATTTTCGGCACTATCGTCTTCTTTGCGCCTGGGATTGCCTGTTGGCGGCGGCGGCGGTTTGTGGCATGGCTGTGAAGGAGCAGGCCCGCCGAGACGGGTCTCGACGGGAGCGACTGGAGTCTCGATGTCGGAACGCAAGACCGAGCGGCATAAGCGACTGATCGCCGAGATCAGCACCAATCCGATGATTCTGATCCGCGACCTGGCGGAAACCCTGGGCGTATCGCGCGAGACGATCCGGCGCGACTTTCAGGAGCTCAATCGCACCGGACGGCTTCATCGGCGCTATGGCGGCGGCGCGACCTTCACCCCGATCGGCTTCGAGACCAATCTCGAGGCCCGCTCGCAGCGGATGATCAAGGAGCGCCAGCGCGTGGCCCTGCGCTCGGCCGATTTCATCAACGAGCATGAGGTCATCTTCATGTGCTCGGGCTCGACCTCGCTGCTGCTGGCCCAGGTGCTGCAGACCGTCGAGAAAAAGATCACGGTCATCACCAACAACCTGCCCGGCTCAATCGCGCTCGCATCGAATCCATCGATACGCACGATTCTGGCGCCCGGACAGGTCGACTACAACGAGGGCTTCCTCTGGGGTCACGACACGACCGAGTATCTGAAGAAATTCCACGCCGACGCGGCCTTCGTCACGGTCGACGGCATCACCCCCGAAGGCGCCATGGAGATCGACCCGCGCACCGCCTGGGTCATGCGCATCATGATCGCGCAGTCGCGCCGGGTCGTGATGATGGTGGATCACTCCAAGTTCTATCAGGCGAGCCTGGAGAAGTTCTGCGACATCAAGGATATCCATGTGATGATCGTGGATCGCGCGCCGGACGGCGAGCTGGGCGCCGCCTTGCGCCAGGCCGGCGTCATGATCGACGTCGCGCCCTGAGCGGATCCCGCCCTCTCCGCCCCCGACGTCCTCCGCTCCAATGCCCGATTCCGCCAGGCCTCGCGCTCGCGCCTGGGCGATCGAACCCGCGTTTTCTCCGCTAGAAACAAGCCGTTGGCGGCCTCTTTGCGGCATTGGGGCTCAAATATGTTGCATAAGGCACGAAAAATAGTGTCGTATGCCACATATTGTCCGGCAGATGCCAAGAACGAGGCCCAGCGAGGTCCCGTTCATCGCGCTCGTCTCAAGGGCGGCGGCCGGATCCAGCTGGGAGGCATGAATGACGGCGGCACTGCCAACACAGGCTCAGGTGGTCATCATCGGCGGCGGCGTGATCGGCTGTTCGATCGCCTATCATCTGGCGCAGATGGGCTGCCCCGACGTGGTGCTGGTGGAACGCCATCAGCTCACCTCCGGCTCGACCTGGCATGCGGCGGGCGGCATCGGGCAACTGCGCCAGAACGCCAACGTCACAAGGCTGCTGCGCGAATCCGTGAAGCTCTATGAGCGGCTCGAGGCCGAAACCGGCCAGGCCACGGGTTGGGTACGCAACGGCTCGCTGCGGCTGGCTTCCAGCCAGGAACGCCGCGCCGAATATGAGGTGGCCGCCACCCGCGCGCGATCCTTCGGCATCCCGTTCGAGTTCGTCGGCCCCGACGAGATCAAGCGCATGGTCCCGACCATGACCGTCGATGACCTCGTTTGCGCGGCCTTCGTCGCCGATGACGGCATCGGCAATCCCTCCGACATCGCGCAGGCTTTGGCCAAGGGTGCCCGCATGAAAGGCGCCCGCATCTTCGAGCACACCAAGGTAACCGGGATCACGCTCGAGCGCGGCAGCGTCGCCGCCGTCGTCACCGATCGCGGCACCATCCGCTGCGAGACCCTGGTCAATTGCGGGGGCATCTGGGCGCGCGAGATCGGCCGGCTCGCCGGCGTGAACGTGCCGCTGCAGCCTTCCCATCACCAGTATTTCGTGACCGAGCGCATCGAGGGGTTGAAGCGCAACTTCCCGACCATCCGCGACACCGACAACAATCTCTATTTCAAGGAAGAGGTCGGCGGGCTGATCGTCGGCCAGTACGAGTTCGACCCGATCCCCTATCTCGAGGATCCGATTCCCGAGGGCCATGAGTTCAAGCTCATGCCCGAGAACATCGCGCAGTTCGAGCCGCGGCTCGGGCCCGCCGCCTACCGGTTCCCCTCGCTGGAGAAGGCCGGCGTCAAGCGCTGGTTCAACGGGATCGAATCCTTCACCGAGGACGGCATGTTCATCCTGGGCGAGGCGCCCGAGGTGGACCGTTTCTTCGTGGCGGCCGGCTTCAACGCCTTCGGCATCGCCTCGGCGGGCGGTGCCGGCATGGCGATGGCCCATTGGATCCTCCATGGCGAACCGCCCTTCGATCTCTGGCCCGCCGATATCCGCCGCTTCGGCGCCTTCCACCGCTCCAGGAAACAGACGCTGGTCCGCGGTCTCGAAGGCCAGGCCCATCACTTCGCCATGCTGTGGCCCCATCTCGAGTTCCAGGCCGGCCGGCCGCTGCGGCGCAGCGCCGTTCATCATCTGCTCCAGCAACGCGGCGCCTGCTTCGGTGCCAAGTCCGGCTGGGAGCGGGCCAACTGGTTCGCGCCCAAGGGCATCGAGCCGCGCGACATCTATACGTTCGACCGCCCCAACTGGTTTCCCCATGTCGCGGCCGAGCATCGCGCCTGCCGCGAGACGGTCGCGCTCTTCGATCAGAGCCCCTTCGCGAAATACCATCTCTCCGGCCGCGATGCCGCGGTGGCTTTGGACCGGCTCTGCGCGGCGCGTCTGAAACCGGCCGCGGGATCGGTGACCTACACGCAAGTCCTCAATCGGCGGGGTGGGATCGAGGCCGACCTGACCGTCACGCGCCGTCGCGACGGCTCCTTCTTCATCGTGACGGGGACCGGCTTCGCCACGCGCGATTTCGTGACCTTGCGGAACGGCCTGGCCGGCGCCGACGCGCATCTCATGGACGTGACCTCGGCCTATGGCTGCCTCTCGCTCATGGGTCCCAGGGCGCGCGACGTCCTGGCGCAGGTCGCCGAGGAAGATGTTTCCGATGCCGCCTTCCCTTACGGCACCGCGCAGGATCTGTTTCTCGACGGCGCGCCGACGCTGGCCTTGCGCGTCGGCTTCGCCGGCGAGCTCGGCTGGGAGCTCTATATCCCCTGCGAGTATATGGTACGGGCCCATGACGCGCTGGTGGCCGCCGGCGCCACGCACGGGCTTCGCCATGGCGGTTATCGCGCGCTCGATTCGCTGCGCATGGAAAAGGCGCGTCGGGTCTGGGCGGCCGAGATCAATCCCGATTACACACCGTTCGAAGCGGGGCTCGGTTTCGCGGTCGATCTGGAGAAGCCCGACTTCGTCGGCCGGGATGCCCTGCTGCGGCAGCGCGAGACCGGCGTCACCCGCCGGCTGGTCGCCTTCGTGGTCGAGGATCCGGACACGCTCCTCTATGGCCGCGAGACCATCTATCGCGATGGCGAGCGCGTCGGCTGGCTCGCCTCCGGCGGCTTCGGCTTCACCCTCGATCGCGCCATCGGGCTTGGCTATGTCAATACGCAAGGGGTGTCCAGCGCCGCCCAACTGGCCGAAGGCCGGTATGAGCTCGAGGTGCGCACGCGCCGGGTGGCGGCCAAGCTGCATTTGAAATCGCCCTATGATCCGGCCAACATCCGCATACGCGGTTAGGCACCTGGGACAGTACCGACAGGGAGGACAAGGCGATGGCACAGAAACTGGCAGGCAAACGCGCGCTCGTGACCGGGGCTGCCAGCGGCATGGGCCGGGCCATGGCGGAGACCTTCGCCCGCGAAGGCGCCATCGTCGCCGTCCATGCCCGCAATCATGAGCGGGCAGGCGATACCGTGGCTTCCATCACCCGGGCCGGCGGCAGGGCCTTCGCCGTGGCGGCCGATTTGACCGTGAGCGCAGAGATCCAGGCCATGTGCGCCGATGCCATCGCGAAGCTCGGCGGCCTCGACATCCTCGTCAACAATGCCGGCGTGGTGGACTCCGCCAAAGTCACAGAGATGTCGGAAGCGATGTGGGACTGGACCATGGCGGTCAATCTCAAGGCGCCGTTCCTGGTCTCGAAATTCGCGCTGCCGACGATGCTGGCCGCCGGCAGGGGCGGTTCCATCATCTTCAACGCCTCGACCAACGGCAAGACCGCGGACGCGGAATGGACCGCCTATAACAGCTCGAAGCATGGCGTCATCGGCTTCATGCGCTGTCTCGCGGCCGAGGTCGGCAAGGCCCAGATCCGGGTCAATGCGATCTGTCCCGGCTGGGTCGAGACGCCGCTGGCCCACGACATCCTCGGCAAGATCGCGAAGGAGTCCGGGCAGGAGACCGACGGATATTATGACAGCACGATGAAAACCAACATGCTGGGTACCCTGCTGCCGGCCAGCTCCGCGGCCGATCTCGCCCTCTTCCTGGCCGGCGACGAGGGGCGTTACATCACCGGCCAGGCGATCAATCTCTGCGCCGGCCTCTGCACTTGGTAGGATTCAAGGCTGTCGCCGGGATCCCGGCCCTCCGCATTTCAGGCACCAGGCAACAATGAACTTCATCCATGACCGCTTCGCCTCGAAGCGGGACGCCGTCGAGAAATCGGCGCGCTACTGGAATCCCGCCAAGACGCAGTTCTGGCAGGATGTCGGGATCGATTTCATCATCGATCGCCGCGAGGGCTATTTCCTCTACGACTATTCGGGGAAGCGCCTGATCGACCTCCATCTCAATGGCGGCAATTTCAATCTGGGGCATCTCAATGCCGAGCTGGTCGCGACCCTGAAGGAGGGGCTCGATCATTTCGACATGGGCAATCATCATTTCCCCAGCCTCTGCCGTACGGCGCTGGCGGAAGCGCTCCATGAGGCGAGCCCGGATTCGCTGATCTATACGGTCTATGGCGCCAGCGGCAGCGAGGCCTCCGACATCGCGATCAAGAGCGCGCGCTATGCGACCCGCCGGCGCAAGATCGTCTCTGCCTTCAAATCCTACCATGGCAGCACCGGCCTCTCGGTCTGCGCCGGCGACGAGCGCTTCACCGAGCGCTTCCTGATCGCGCGGCCCGAGGAATTCATCAATGTGCCCTTCAACGACCTGGGCGCGATGGAGCAGGCCCTGGCCGGTGGCGACGTGGCGGCGGTCATCCTCGAGACGATCCCCGCGACCTATGGCTTCCTCATGCCGCAGGACGGCTATCTGCCGGGCGTGAAGGCGCTCTGCGAGCGTTATGGCGCGCTCTATATCGCCGACGAGGTCCAGGCCGGCATGATGCGCACCGGCGAGATGTGGGCGGCCGTCAAATATGGCGTCGTGCCCGACATCATCGTCGTCGCCAAGGGCATCGGCGGCGGCATCTTCCCGCTCGGCTGCGCGATCATGAATGAGCGCGCGGGCGGCTGGCTCAAGGAGGACGGCTTCGCCCATATCTCGACCGGCGGCGGTTCCGAGATCGCCTGCGTGGTGGCACTCAAGGTGCTCGAGATCACGCAACGGCCCGAGGTGCGCGCGAACATCCAGGCGCGCGCTGCGCAGTTCCGCGCCGGCTTGGACGCCATCCGCGCCTGCCATCAGGATTTCTTCCTCGGCATCCGTCAGAACGGCCTGATCTTCGGCCTGGAGTTCCCGCGGCCCAAGGGCGCCAATCCGGTGATGCGCGCGGCCTATCGCAACGGGGTGTGGGCGATCTTCTCGACCTTCGATCCGAGCGTGCTGCAGTTCAAGCCGGGCCTGCTGGTCGACGAGGCGCTGGCGGACGAGATCCTCGCGATCATGGCTCGCTCGATCGCCGAGGCGCATGAGCTGGTCAAGAGCGGCCGGGAGACGATCGAGGGCTGACGAACCGTCCTCAGGCCCTGGCAGGCTATTTGGGCCCGCGGCCGACGAAGAGCGCCATGCCGGCAGCGACCAGTCCCGTGGCACCGGCGATCACGAAGGCTTCGAGATAGCGCCCCTCGACCGTGCGCATCATGCCGGCGAAGAAGGTGGCCGAGGCGGCGCCGATCTGATGCGCGGCCAGGATCCAGCCGAACATGACAGGCGCTTCCTGATCGCCGAAACATTCATTGGTCAGCCGCAAGGTGGGCGGCACGGTCGCGATCCAATCGAGGCCGTAGAAAACCGCGAAGATCGAGAGCCCGTAGAACGAAAAATCGGCATAGGGCAGATAGATCAGGGACAGGCCGCGCAGCCCGTAATACATGAAGAGGAGCTTGCGCGGATCGAACCGGTCGGTGAGCCAGCCCGAGGCGGTCGTGCCGATCAGGTCGAACACGCCCATCACGGCCAGGAGACTCGCCGCCTGCACTTCCGGCATGCCATGGTCCGAGCAGAGCGAGATCATATGCGTGCCCACCAGCCCGTTGGTGGTGAAGCCGCAGACGAAGAAGGTACCGGCGAGGAGCCAGAAATCCCGCCGCCCAAAGCCTCGCACCAGGCCGCCCAGGGCGGCACCGATGACGTTGCGCTTCGGCATCACGGGGACGACATAGCCATCGGGCGCGCCATAAGGGAGGAGCCCGACATCCGCCGGCCGCTCGGGCAGGAGCCAGGTCACCAGCGGGATCAGCAGCGCCATGCAGAGCGCGATCGTCAGCACGACATATTGCCAGCCGGCAAATTGCGCGATCGCCGCCAGGCCCGGCAGGAAGATCAGGGTTCCGGTCGCGGTGCTGGCGGTGAGGAGCCCCATCACCAGGCCGCGATTGGTGACGAACCACCGATTGACGATCGCGGCCCCCATCACGGCGGTGACGCAACCGCTGCCAACCCCGGAGAAGAAGCCCCAACTCAGCACCAGCTGCCAGGGCTCGGTCATGAAGTAGCTGGACCCGGTCGAAAGGCTCATCAGGGCGAGCGCACCGACCAGCGTGCGCTTGATGCCGAAGCGCTGCATGACGGCGGCGGCGAACGGCCCGACCATGCCATAGAGGAAGATGCCGGCCGCGGCCGAGCTGGAGATCATCGCCCGGGTCCAGCCGAACGCCTCCTCGAGCGGGACCATCAGCACGCCCGGCGTGGAGCGCAGCCCCGCGGTCGCGAGCAGCGACAGGAAGATGACGGCGACCACCACGAAGGCATAGTGCTGGGCAAAGGGACGCGGGAGGGCTATTGTCATGTTACCGACCGGTACGTTAGACTGGGGTTATAGGTACCGATCGGTAACATCGTCAAGAGGTTTTCACCGGAATGGCGAAAAAGCCTGCCAAAGCCCCTGCCCGCGCCAAGGATGCTCCCGTCGCGACCCTCGACGCGCCGCTGCGCGCGGTCGACCGGATTCGGCGCAGCGCCCGCGAGCTGTTCTATCGCGAAGGCATCCGCGCGGTCGGGGTCGAGGAGATCGTGACCCAGGCAGGGGTCACCAAGCCCAGCCTCTATCGCAGCTTCCCCTCCAAGGACGAGCTCGCCGCCGACTATCTGCGTGGCTATGAGGCCGAGTTCTGGCGGCGGTTCGATGCCGCGATCGCGGCCCATCCGGGCGATCCCCGCGCCCAGATCATGGCCTACCTCATCGCGCTCGCGGAGCGCGCCACGACGTCGGGCTATCGCGGCTGCGGCCTCACCAACGCGGCGATCGAATATCCCGATCGCAGCCATCCGGCGCGCGCCGTCTCGGATCCGCATAAGCGCGAATTGCGCAAGCGCCTGAAAGCCATGGCGACGGAGATGGGCGCCGCCAAGCCGGGCATCCTCGCCGACGGGCTGCTCCTTCTCATCGAGGGCACCTTCGCTTCCAGCCAGATCTTCGGGCCGGGCGGGCCGGGCGGCTCGGTCGCCGCGGCGGCCGACGCGCTGATAGGAGCCAGCCTGAGGAAAAAGGGCTAGACTGGCTGCCGGTCGCGCCAGGCGAACGGCCGGGCGCAGGGCATGTAAGGGGCGGCCCCGTCGATGTTCAGTCTGAGAACCCACGCCATCATCAGCGGCGCGCTCTTTGCCGCCATGATCATCTTTGCCATTGGCGGCAACGTCGTCACCGGCGGCCGGCCGCTGAAGGACCCGACCCTCATGCTGGGGGCAAAGGTCCTGATCTTCGGTCTCTTCCTGGCCTTCGGCTTCTCGCTCATCCCGCTGATGCTCAAGATCTTCCTGGCGGGCCAGATTGCGATCGGCAATGGCGAGGTGGGCATCATCAAGACTCTCGCCGCGCACCAGACCGCAGCCGTCTGGGTGATCTGGGGCCTCTTCATCGCCGGCATGGCGCTCGCGATCCCCGCCGCGATCAACGACAATTTCTTCGGACCCGAGGCGGCGCAATCGTTTCGCAGCCTCTTTCGCGGTGGCTCGAAGGGCCTCCTCGTCGCGCAACCCAATATGACGCCCGAAGAGATCAGCCAGGAATCGACGCTGACCCTGAATCAGCTCAAGAACCCGTCCGGCCCCGGCGTCCCGATCGCCGACGGCGTGGTGTTCGATTTCCAGATCCCAGGCAGCGCCATCGTCTTCAAGGGTTGCCGCTATTATTACATGAGCTTCTTCACCCACGACCCGGCCCATATCGAGGCGATCTCGATCGGCACCTCGCCCGACAAGATGAGCGTCGAAGCGGCCGATGCCGCCGATGCGGATCTGCGCGCGCGACTGAAGGCCGATGGCTGGCTAGCCGGTCACGAGGTCTACAAGACCGAGGAAGACCAGCAGCTCCATGGCGGTGCGACGCGGGGACCCGAGGGCGACATGTGGCGCAAGGGCGACACCGTGCTGAATATCATGCGCAAGCGCATGGACGATCCCGTGGCGAGCGAGGATCCGGCGATGGCCGGCGAATGGATCCAGTATGTCGATCTCTGGGCCTTCCAGACCTATCCCTATATCGAGCGCTTCGAGTTCGCGCCGCCCTCGCAATAAGGCGGCTGTTGCGCCGCTCGTGGCGAATGGTCCATGGTCTCGCCCATCCAACGATCCCTCAGAAACTCAACAACATGAACGGCCAGCAATCATGACGATCTCGATGTACCAGGCCTCCGTGCCTGTCCTTTTGCATACGCTCGACGCCGTGTCCGCCTTCCTCAAGAAGGCCGAGGCGCATGCGGAGCTGCGCAAGATCGATCCCGCCGTGCTCCTCGGCATGCGACTCTATCCCGACATGTTCGCGTTGACGCGCCAGGTGCAGCTCACGGCCGATTTCGCCAAGGGCACCGCGGCGCGGCTCGCCGGCGTCGAGAATCCGAAATTCGCCGATGACGAAACCACCTTCGACGGGCTACAGGCGCGCGTCGCCAAGACCGCGACCTTCGTCAAGGGCTTCAAGCCGGCGCAGATCGACGGCTCCGAGACGCGCGAGATCACGATCCCGATCGGCGGCCAGCCGCGGACCTTCAAGGGCCAGCCCTATCTGCTTCATTTCGCGCTGCCGAATTTCTTTTTCCATGCCGCCACCGCCTACGACATCCTTCGCCATGCCGGCGTCGAGCTGGGCAAGCGTGATTTCATCGGCGGCTTCAAGACGGAATAAGCGCAAAAACAGCGGCGAGCCCAGAATGAAAGGGGCCTCTCGCCAACGGCGAGGGGCCCCTTCTTGCATCGGTCGAGGCGCGCTGTTCGCTACTGCGATTTGGCCATGTCCATCGGCGCCACTTCGCCGCGCAGGCCCGCATGGCCGGCGCCGGTCTTGCCCTTCCATGAGACCTTGGTCCCGTCGATATCGACCTTGTAGCAATCGTTCGCCAGATTGCTGGGCGACTTCCATTTGATGCAGACGTCGCCATCGGGATCGATGGTCCAGCTGCCCGTGTCGATGCGGCCGCTGGCGTCCTGGTAAGTGACTCCGCCACCCGACAGAAAATAGATGTTGTACTTTACGCCCATCTGGCTCGTGCCGGACAGCGTGTTGCCTTTCATCACCGAGATGAAATTGTCACCAACCAGCGGCTCGGCGCGGGCTTGCGTGGCCAGCAGAATCGTGGCGACCGCCATGGCTAGGATAATAGTCGGATTTTTCATGGAATGCCCTCGGATGCCCCCGTCAGGTTCCGTCGTCAGACACACCCGCGCGATCCATAAAGGACGCCGGGCGCTGCGATCGGGTGTTCTGATCCATCAGTCCGATCCAGGCCCTCAGGCTAAAAAATGGGGCGGAAAGCGCGGACGCCAAGGTGTCCGTCCCCACCCGGCCACCGGCGCCCCCTATGTTCGGCGCGGGGGGCCAGCGATCTCAAAGGGTTATACGCCAGCGGCGGGGGTTCTCCGTCAGGAAAAGCGATCGGGGTCCGGGCCGATGCGGCCATTGGCATCCAGCTTGTCGATCTGGGCGAGGTCCGCGGGCTCGAGCTTGAAATCGAACACCGCGAAATTCTCGCGGATGCGCTCTTCATGCGTCGATTTGGGAATCACGATCAGCTGATTGTCGAGATGCCAGCGCAGAATCACCTGGGCCGTGCTCTTCCGGTACTTCTTGGCGATCGCCGCCAGCACCGGATCGTCGAGCAGCTTGCCCTGGCCCAGCGGACTCCAGGATTCGGTCCTGATCCCATGCGTGGCATGGAAGTCGCGCAGCGGCTTCTGCTGCAGGCGCGGATGGAGCTCGATCTGGTTGACGGCGGGCACGACGCCGATCGTGTCGATGATGCGGGTCAGATGCGCCGCCGTGAAGTTCGAGACGCCGATCGACCGGGCGAGGCCCTGCTGCTGCAACGCCACCAGCGCCCGCCAGCTGTCGACGAAGCGGTCCTGCTTCGGCGCCGGCCAATGGATCAGATAGAGGTCGACATAATCGAGCTTCAGCTTTTTCAGGCTCTCGGCGAGTGCCTTGGCGGGCTCGTCCCTGCCCTGGCGGTCGTTCCAGAGCTTGGTCGTGATGAAGAGATCGGAGCGGGCGACACCGGCGGCCTTGATACCCCGGCCAACGCCCTCCTCGTTGCCATAGATGGCGGCGGTGTCGATCGAGCGGTAGCCGCTGGCGATGGCCGTCTTGACGGCGCCGGCAGCCTGGTCGTCCGCAACCTGCCAGACGCCGAAGCCAAGCTGCGGCATGGTGGCGCCGTCATTGAGTTTGATGAGCGGTAGGTTCGTCATGATGAAAGACCTTCGAAAAGTGACATGAATGGGTTCCCCAGAATGATATAGGGCGTCGGCCCCTCCGATCTTCAAGCGGGGCGGAGCTGCCCTGCGTCGAAGCGACAGGCTGAAGCTTCAATCTGTTCGGGCCGCCCGCGACATGAATGTTGATATTCTACCCATCCCTCCCCTTATTTAGGGAGCCGTGGCGCCCTCTTCCGAGCCCTCTCGGCCTGCCTCAGAAGTCCCTGAATCCGCATGCTTTAGGAACCGCCCGTCCTTGACCGTCGCCTTGCGCCTGAATCGGCCCCATCTCTTTCATCCGGCGGTCGCCACCTGGTTCGATCGCCGCTTTGGCGCGCCCACGGCGGCCCAGGCCGAAGCATGGCCGGCCATCCAGGCGGGGCACCATACGCTGATCGCCGCGCCGACCGGATCCGGCAAAACCCTGGCCGCCTTCCTCGCCGCGATCGATTCGCTGGTGCGGCAAGGGCTGGAAAGCCCTCTCCCGGACGAGACGCAGGTCGTCTATGTCTCGCCCCTCAAGGCGCTGTCGAACGACATCCAACGCAATCTGGAAGAGCCGCTGGCCGGCATCCGCGAGGCGCTGAAGGCCCAGGGCCTGCCGGACGTCGATATCCGCGCCTGGGTCCGGACCGGCGACACCCCCACGGCCGAACGCAACCGGATGCGCAAGCGGCCGCCCCACATCGTCGTGACCACCCCGGAATCGCTCTACATTCTGCTGGGGTCGGAGTCGGGCCGCCGGATGCTGGCCACGACGCGGACCGTGATCGTGGACGAGATCCACGCCCTGGCGCCGAACAAGCGCGGCGCGCATCTGGCACTGTCGCTGGAACGCCTCCAGGCCTTGTGCGGCCGCCCCTTGCTGCGGATCGGCCTGTCGGCCACGCAGAAGCCGATCGAGACCGTCGCGCATTTCCTGGTCGGGGCGGATCCGGCGCAGTTCTCGGCCTGCAAGATCGTCGATGCCGGCCATAGCCGCGCCCGCGACCTCGCGCTGGAAGTTCCATCGTCGCCGCTCGAAGCCGTCATGTCGGCGGAGGTCTGGACCCAGCTCTATGACCGGCTGGCCGAGCTGGCCCGGGACCACCGCACCACCCTGGTCTTCGTCAATACGCGCCGGATGGCCGAACGCGTCGCCCGGCAGCTGTCCGAACGCCTCGGCGAGGGCCAGGTGACCGCGCATCATGGCAGCATGGCGCGGGAGTTGCGGCTGGATGCGGAGCAGCGGCTCAAACGCGGCGCGCTCAAGATGCTAGTCGCGACGGCTTCGCTCGAGCTCGGCATCGATATCGGCGATGTCGATCTGGTCTGCCAGCTGGGATCCCCACGCTCCATCGCGAGCTTCCTGCAGCGGATCGGGCGCTCGGGCCATGCGGTCGGCGGCACGCCCAAGGGGCGGCTGTTTCCGCTGTCGCGCGACGAGCTGGTCGAAGGCGCGGCGCTGCTCGACAGCGTTCGCCGCGGCGAGCTGGACAAGCTGACGATTCCGGAGCAGCCGCTGGACGTGCTCGCCCAGCAGATCGCGGCTGAAGTCGCGGCGCAGGAATGGGACGAGGAGGCGCTGCTGGCGCTGTTTCGCCGCGCCTGGCCCTACCGCGCCCTATCCCGCGAAACCTTTCTCGAGATCGTGCGCATGCTGGCCGAAGGCTTCAGCACGCGCCGCGGCCGGGGCGGCGCGCTGCTGCATCACGATGCCGTCAATCATAGGCTGCGAGGCCGGCGCGGTGCGCGCCTGACGGCCCTGACCTCCGGCGGCACCATCCCCGACACGGCCGACTACCAGGTCCTTCTGGAGCCTGAGAATCAGATGATCGGCACGGTGAATGAGGACTTCGCCGTCGAAAGCATGGCGGGCGACGTGTTCCAGCTCGGCAACAACTCCTATCGCATCATGCGGGTGGAGCGTGGCGTGGTGCGGGTGGAAGACGCGCATGGCATGGCGCCGACGATTCCGTTCTGGCTCGGCGAAGCGCCGGGCCGCAGCGATGAGTTGTCGCTGTCGGTATCGCGGCTGCGGAACGCCATTGCCGCGCGGCTGCAGGCCGGCCGGAACGACGAGCAGATCGCCAGCTGGCTTATGGCTGAGGCAGGCATCGCCGCGCCGGCGGCGGAGCAGATCGCCGAATATCTGGCGGCGTCTCATGCGGCGCTGGGCTGCCTGCCGTCCCAAGAGACCATCGTGCTGGAGCGTTTCTTCGACGAAGCCGGTGGCATGCAGCTCGTCATCCATTCCCCCTATGGCAGCCGCATCAATCGGGCCTGGGGCCTCGCTTTGCGCAAACGCTTCTGCCGCAAGTTCAATTTCGAGCTGCAGGCGGCGGCGACCGAGGACAATATCGTGCTGTCGCTCACCACGGCCCACAGCTTCGAGCTGGGCGACGCGGCGCATTACTTGAACTCGGCCAGCGTGCGAACCGTCCTGATCGCGGCTCTGCTCGACGCGCCGATGTTCGCCACCCGCTGGCGCTGGGTGGCCGGCACGGCGCTGGCGCTGCCGCGGCAGCGCGGCGGCAAGAAGGTTCCTCCCCAGCTCGCACGCATGGCGGCGGAAGACCTGATCGTGTCCGTGTTTCCCGATCAGCTTGCCTGCGCCGAGAATCTCGCCGGAGAACGCGAGATCCCCGATCATCCGCTGGTGAGCCAGACCATTGCGGATTGCCTCAACGAGGCGATGGATATCGCGGGCCTCGAGCGTTTGCTCGCCAAGCTGGAAGCGGGCGAGATTCGCGTGATTGCGCGCGACCTGACCCAGCCCTCGCCGCTGGCCCTCGAGGTGCTGGCGGCGAAACCCTATGCCTATCTGGACGATGCGCCGCTGGAAGAGCGCCGCACGCAGGCGGTGATGAGCCGACGCTGGCTGGCGCCCGAGGCCGCGTCGGATATCGGCCGGCTGGATCCCGAGGCGATCGATCGCGTCCGCGCGGAAGCCTGGCCCGATCCGGCGAACGCC
>NZ_JBOHKS010000313.1:0-5933 GCF_050729195.1 Hypericibacter sp. | reverse complement strand
GATCTGTACCAGGGATGGAAGTCAGTTAGTGCTTCGAGCTTAGCGACAATAGCAACGACGTGATCATCCGTCGCCAACAGATCGAACCATCGTCGCAGATTGAGGTCAAAAAACTGATATGAGGAACCACAGATTTCACCGGTTAGGTCCGAATACTCTTGCCAGAATTCAACCTCATCCGCGTTCACTTGAATTCTCTCCGATTCCGCCGAGGGGCCGCGACTCGGTCGGATCAATCCCGCCATAACCTTGGCATGTGACGAGCAAGGGCTGACTAGCCAGCTTTGAGATAGCGGATTCCGTGCCTGATAGTGGCGCTACCACCCCCAAGATCCAGCGTTACGTTCCAATAACCTGTTCTAGGAACAGAAATGTTCGCCGGAAATCTCTGATAGAAGCCGCCAAAGTACTCAAACCGTTCACCGCGGCGGTATCTGGCAAAATTGGTATCATCCAGTACCAGTACGTTGCATTGATGCGAACTCTCCACTTGGACGACATCGCCGCTGCTAAGATATTCTCTATCGTGAAGAAAGCTCATAATGTCACCTCTCTTTCTTGGGGCATCGTTGCTGGAAACGAACAACTAACGTGCCGTTCGCAGACTCTTGCGAGTCCGTGATGCGCCGCGTCCTCCCCAGAAGTTTTTTGATTGTTGACCCCAGGAGGCCGGATCAGGGTGAGTCGTGTCAAGGGAAATTGTACCTTTCGATGCACCAATAGGATGTTGTCGCACAAAGTTCAAATTTAACATTTAACAGACGTCGATGCGTGCACACCTGAGTCTTATTCGACTGAATGTGTCGTAAAGGGCTGCGTTCTCTGGGAGAGTTGATTCACCGCGCTCCTGCGCGGTGCGAATCTGATGAAATCGCGAAGCTTTTTAGAGCCGTGGCTGTCCCGGCGTGGAGTTATGGCTTCAGCGCCCGGCCGCCCTTCTTCGCCTTCTTCACCATCTTGCGGATCGCCTTGGCGAGCTCGGGATCGCAGGGTGACGGCTTCAGGTCGATGCCGTCGCCCAGGCCCTTGGCGATGATCTCGAGGCCGCGGATGCGCGCCCACCATTTGAAGTCGCTCGCCACCAGGTTCCAGGGCGCGTGGCGGCTCGAGGTCTTCTCGAACATGGCGTCGGTGGCGATGGCATATTCGTCCCATCGGGACCGGTTGCGAATATCGTCGGGGGTCAGCTTCCAGCGCTTATAGGGCGTCTCCATCCGTTCCTCGAAGCGGCGCAGCTGCTCCTCGGGCGAGATATGGAGGAAGATCTTGATGACCCGCACGCCGTCATCGACCAGCATCCGCTCGAACTCGACGATCTCGCGATAGGCGCGGCGCCAATCGGCGGGCGGTGTCAGCGTCTCGACGCGCTCCACCAGCACGCGCCCGTACCAGGAACGGTCGAACACGGCGAGGCCGCCGCGGTCGGGAAGGCGGCGCCAGAAGCGCTGCAGATAATGCTCGCCGCGCTCGGCCGACGTGGGGGCGGCGATCGGCCAGATCTTGCAATAACGCGGATCGAGGCGTGCCGAGAGCCGGCGGATCAGGCTGCCCTTGCCGGCGGCATCCCGGCCCTCGAGCGCCACCACGGCTTTCCGGCCCTGGCGCAGATAGGCTTCCTGGATCTCCAGCAGCTTGAGCTGGAGGGCCTTGAGCTTGTCCTCGTAGGTCTCGCGGTCAGGCAGCTGGCGGTCGAGATCGGCCTTGGCGAGGCGAGGGATCGGCATGGCAAGGCTTCCCATGTGAAGGTTTGAGACGGGCCCCTGAGCCGGCGCGGCTTCAGCCGCCTAGAAGGCTGAGCCGGCAGGTGAATTTGTGCAAGACAGGGTTGCGGCCAGGGGACGGCCCCGTCGGTTGACAGGCCGGGGCCGCGCGCCCGATAGTCTCCACCCTTCCGCTTCTCCCGCCGGAAACTCCCGGAACGCCTTGATGCCGCCGCCCGGACCCGGGTCGCGCCACCGGGGACTTCCTTTGTTTCGGCGGGGCGGGCCCGAAGGATTGTCGGGACGGACTTCCTGCCGAAGTCCGCCCTTTCTTTGTCAGGAAAAGGGAGGCCATTTCCAATGACTGCGTCGTCCGCCTCTGCGTTACTGCCGGTTTATGCTCGCGCCGATCTCGCTTTCGAGCGAGGCGAGGGCGCCTACCTGTTCGGCAATGACGGGCGACGTTACTTGGATTTCGCCTCGGGCATCGCGGTGACGGCGCTGGGCCATGCGCATCCCCATCTGGTGGCGGCGCTCAAGGACCAGGCTGAGAAGCTCTGGCACACCTCGAACCTGTTCCGCATTCCGGGCGGCGAGACGCTGGCCGACCGCCTGGCGGCGGCGAGCTTTGCCGACCGCGTCTTCTTCACCAATTCGGGCGCCGAGGCGATCGAATGCGGCATCAAGATGTGCCGCAAATGGCAGCATGATTTCGGCGACCCCAAGCGCTATCGCATCATCGCGACCGAGGGCGCCTTCCATGGCCGCACGCTCGCGACCATCGCGGCCGGCGGCCAGGAGAAGCATCTCAAGGGCTTCGGTCCCCCGGTCGAAGGCTTCGACCATGTCGCCTATGGCAATCTGAACGAGCTGCGCAACGCGATCGGGCCCGAGACGGCGGCGATCCTGGTCGAGCCGGTGCAGGGCGAGGGCGGCATGCGCGCCGCCTCGATCGAGTATCTGCAGGGTCTGCGCAAGGTCTGCGACGAGTACGGCCTGCTGCTGTTCTTCGATGAGGTCCAGTGCGGGATGGGTCGGACCGGCAAGCTCTTCGCCCATGAATGGGCCGGGGTGACGCCGGACGTCGTTGCGACCGCGAAGGGCATCGGCGGCGGCTTCCCGGTCGGCGCCTGCCTCGCCACCGAGAAGGCCGCGGCGGCGCTGACCCCCGGCAGCCATGGCTCGACCTTCGGCGGCAATCCGCTCGCCATGGCGGTCGGCAATGCGGTGCTGGATGTGCTGCTGGCGGAAGGATTCCTCTCGCGCGTCGAGGAGATGGGCGCGCTGCTGCAGAAACGCCTGAACGCGCTGATCGCCAAATATCCGAAGCTGTTCGAAGAGCTGCGGGGCCGGGGTCTCATGCTCGGCATCAAATGCCGCGTGCCCAACACCGACATGCAGAACAAGCTGCGTGAGGCGGGCCTCCTGACGGTCGGTGCCGGCGACAATGTGGTGCGGATTCTGCCGCCGCTCATCATCGAGGAGCGCCATATCGACGAGGCGCTGGCCATTCTCGACAAGGTGGCCAGCCACTGGCCGGAGAACTGAGCCATGACCTCATCTTCGGGCGGGGCCAAGACCCCGCGGCATTTCCTCGATCTCGACAAGCTCGATACCGCCACGCTTAGGCGCATCCTCGATGCTGGCCATGCCTGCAAGAAGGGCCAGGTCCCGGGCGGTAATGCCAAGCCGCTCGCCGGCAAGTCGCTGGCGCTGATCTTCGAGAAGCCCTCGACCCGTACCCGCGTCTCCTTCGAGCTCGGCATCAAGGAGCTGGGCGGCGAGGCGGTGGTGCTGGAGCGCGACAGCATGCAGCTCGGCCGCGGCGAGACCGTGGCCGACACCGCGCGCGTGCTCTCGCGTTATGTGGACTGCATCATGGTGCGCACCACCAAGGAGGAGAAGCTCCTGGAGCTGGCGGAGAACGCCACGGTGCCGGTCATCAACGGTCTCACCGACCGCACCCACCCTTGCCAGCTCATGGCCGACGTGATGACCTTCGAGGAGCATCGCGGCCCCATCGCCGGCAAGCGCATCGCCTGGATCGGCGACGGCAACAACATGGCGACCTCCTGGACCCATGCCGCGGTGCGCTTCGGCTTCGAGCTCCGGATCGCCTGTCCGCCGCAGCTCATGCCGCCGGGCCAGGTGCTGGGCTGGGCCAAGGCCGAGAAGGGCCGGGTCCATGTCACCACTGATCCCAAGGATGCGGTCAAGGATGCCGACTGCGTCGTGACCGATGTCTGGGTGTCGATGGGCGATGCCGACGCCATGGGACGCCATGTGATGCTGGCACCCTATCAGGTGACCGAGACGGTGATGGGCATGGCCAAGCCCGGGGCCGTCTTCATGCACTGCCTGCCCGCCCATCGCGGCGAGGAGGTGACGGCCGGCGTCATCGACGGGCCGAACTCCGTCGTCTGGGACGAAGCCGAGAACCGCCTCCACGCCCAGAAGGGGATCCTGCTCTGGTCCCTGGGCGTCATCTGATCCAATTCCCGAGTCGAGACCTGAGAGACGTGACCGCAAATCCCGCACTCGCCGACGATCGCGTCCTTCCATTCCAGATCGAAGCCAGCGCGCTGCGCGGCCGCATCGTGCGCATGGGCCCGCTGCTGGACGAGGTCCTGCGCCACCATGCCTATCCGAAGCCGGTGGCGGAGCGGCTGGCCGAGATGCTGGCGCTGGCGGCCCTGCTCTCGGGCGCGCTCAAATTCGAGGGCGTGTTCACGCTCCAGATCAAGGGCGATGGGCCGATCAAGCTGATGGTCGCCGACGTCACCAGCGCCGGCCATATGCGCGGTTATGCGCAGTTCGACGCCGCGCCGGTGGCGGCGCTGGCTGCGGGGCCGACGCCCTCGGTGCCGAAGCTCTTCGGTGCCGGCTATCTGGCGCTCACCGTCGATCAGGGTGTCCATACCGAGCGCTATCAGGGGATCGTCGAGCTGACCGGTTCTACGCTCGCCGAATGCGTCCATGGATATTTCCGCCAGTCGGAACAGCTCGAGGCCGCGGTCATGGTGGCCGCGCGGGCACCCACGGATGGCGGCCTGCAGGGGTGGCGCGCCGGCGCCCTCATGCTGCAGCGTCTGCCGGTCAGCGGCACCGAGATGGCGCTCGACGATGCCGACGAGGCCTGGCGCCGCGCGCTCATCCTGATGTCGAGCTGCAGCGCGGCCGAGCTCACCTCGACCGAGCTCGCTTCCGAAGACGTTCTCTTCCGCCTGTTCCATGAGGATGGTGTGCGGGTGTTCCGCGATCATCCGCTCGAGGCCAGATGCCGCTGCTCGCGCGAGCGCGTCGAGCGGGTGCTCGAGGCTCTGCCGCGCCAGGATCTCGACGAAATGAAGGTCGAGGGCGAGGTGGTGGTGACCTGCGAGTTCTGCAGCCGGGTCTATCGCTTTGGCGACGCCGAGATCGCGGCGCTGATCAAGGGCTGAAACGGGTTGCGATCGACCAGGCTTCGGGAGGCCTCGATGACGCGATTCATGACGAAGCGTTTTTTGGGTGCGGTTCTCGTTCTCGCCGGTGGGTTGCTCGCCGCCTGCGATACGCCGCCCCATCGCGACCCCTTTCCGCAACTGACCTATGCGCATCTGGGTCCCATCAATCTCGACGTCGCCCGGATCGTGATCCTGGACGCTTATCAGCCGCCCATGGCCGATCCGCATGTAGAGCAGGATTTCCCGACGCCGCCGGCGACGGCCGCGCGGCAATGGGCGCAAGACCGGCTGAAGGCGGTCGGCAGCGACGGGGTCGCGAAATACACCATCACCGACGGCTCGGCGATCGACGTGCCCCTGCCGCGCACGACCGGCCTCGACGGCGTCATCACACAAGACCAGTCCGACCGCTATGACGTGACCGTGACGGTGCGGCTCGATGTCGAGAACCGCATGGGCAACCACCGCGGCTCGATCACCGCCACCGCCAAGCGCAGCGAGACCGCCGCTGAGGACATGACCCTCAACGAGCGCGAGAAGCTCTGGTTCGAGATGATCGACCAGCTGATGAAGCAGCTCAATGCGGAGCTCGAGAAGCAGATCGGGACGAACTTGAAAGAGTTCGTGCGTTAGAAGGACCCCTCCCCCTACCCCCTAAGTTAATGTGATCGCTTCGCTCTACTTCAAAGCTTCGAGCGAGATCTACGTTAAACACGCCCCCTCCCCTTGCGGGAGGGGGTAGGGGGAGGGGTCCTTCTAACGCACGAACTCTTTCAAGTTCGTCCCGATC